>NZ_JBLYZI010000023.1:0-63848 GCF_057680865.1 Endozoicomonas sp. Z74 | reverse complement strand
TGATTAGTATGAATCATAAGGGTTACCTTTTTACGATTTAGATTTCAGTGATTTCACCCTCTATCTAAATCGGTAACCCTTCCCTTTTTTGAAGAGGGAATTGTCAGATCAGATCTGAACTAATGCAAATAAAAGCCTTTTGAGGGCGTCATCAAATAAGCCTCCAGCTCTGACGGAGGTCAATTAACTCTATGCCAGCACCCAGCTTCTGCCCGGTATTGAGTCGTTGCGAAGCAGATAAGCAGGAGTTGAGTTCTTCAAAACTCAACTCTCTGAATAGCCCTTACCGATTGGATCCCTCGTATTTGTAATACTCCATTCCGGCGTTCTCTCCCAGGTTACACCAACTGGTGGTTCCCAGATAAAGCTCACCATCAACTTTCTCATAACTGCGGATGCCATTGGTGCAGGGGTTACCAAAGCCGGTCTTATCAACAATTTTGGCGGGTGATCGGGTGTTTTCAAAGACCATTAACCATGAGCTTCGGGCCTCGTCCAGGGTATACCTTCCTTTTCTGGCGCCATCAATGATGCTCTGATAGAGAAAATAAGATGGATTGTTCCCTGTCATCCGCTGCTTTCCATCCGGTGCCACCGGAATCACCTGGTCATTAAAATACACGCTGGTATGACTCAGCGGGTTGTAATCCAGGTTTTCAAACATATCAAACAGACCCGCAGTGGAGTTCCAGCTGCCCAGGAACAGCTTGTTGTCATGCTCCACCATGGTGAAGGTGTACACCATTCCCTGATGACCAAAACCTTCATCGCCCCACCTGGGCTTTTGTCTCATGCCGTTGGTCTTTAACTGAAACTTATACCCGTCGTATACCTGGCTGCCTCTGGATTTAGTGGGTACGAAGACCCAGTCCTTATGCTTGCCATAGAGCAGCTCGACCTTTTTCTTTGCCTTTCGCCCGGCCAGCAGATCCCTGGTTTTGATGCGGAAAACGGAAATAGCCCGCCAGGATTTCATCATGAACTCCCGGTGCGCCTCCGTGTCTTCAGGCCGGTACTCCTTCAACCGGCAGAGTACTTCAATACCCTCACCGTCACAGTACTTCTGCATCAGCTTGTCATAGGCGGAAGAAGTCCCCTGGTGATAAGAACCAAAATAGAGGTAGTCGCCAAAAAAGGCATTGGCGGCAAATTTTGAGCCATGGGCTGCCACTTGATCCGGATCATAGTCGGTATAGCTGATCACCGGAGTGAAGACCGCGGGCTGCTCAGCGGTATAACCGTTGTCGGGCATGGCATTGGTCACCAGAAGAGCGGCAGGTTCACCATAAGGGTGATACCAGGAACTGCTCACGAAGTAGCTGCTCCGGCGGTTATCAAACCTCAGAAAATCCCCCACAACACCGAAGGACTCGAAACTGTCATCAGAAACTCCGGCAAACCCATTATTAAACTCACCACCGCTGAACGGGGATTCCTCAGAGCCCACCCAGCGCAGCATCATGTTACGACTGTCACCGATCTGGCCACCGGACTGATCCGGCCCGCCGAACCAGTAAAGGGCCTCGGACCCATTGGGATGGGTCACCACCTGGAAGCGACGAATGGTGTCAAAGTAAAACTCCGCATAGCCCAGGTACTGCTGTGTCCTGTGGTTGAAAACAAACAACCGGTTGTAACCAATATCCCCGTCCCGGTCAAAATCATAATTCACAGGAAACTTGGCCATTTCTATCTGCCGTTGTTCCTGTGGCAGTTTATCAAGCGTCAACTGTTTAATATCCCGGACATTCCGCTTTGAGGAACCCGCAAAAAAGATCAAATCCCCCATAGAGCCCGCACCACGAAAGACAAAGTCAATCTTTTTATCCACCACTTCCCCATTCACGGTGGCAGGAAGAGTGAGCTCCATGGCATCCTTCCAATATTGCTCACCATTCCCAATGGTGGATCGACCTATGTGTATTGACTCCCCGGTTTCCAGGTTATAGGTATAAATCTGCGCTTTTGGAAATTGCCCTTCCGGTGCCGTCAGCTGGCACCCCTGGTGCTCTGTTTCAAAGTTCATCAGAACCAGCGGCGTTTTCATGCTGATCATGGGCCAGTAACACCAGGACGCGGCGGCGGTGCCGTACCAGATCTCTTTATCGGTTGACGTAGAGCTCAGCGCATACTGACCATTTTTCCAGGGTTTGCCAGAAGGTTCCTCGGTCGCAAAACGTTCATAATCCAGCTGATTATTACTGGAAAACAGACCATCCCAGGAACCGTCCACAGGAACCGAGAACTCTTGAGTGAAGCCCACCTCCAGAGGCCTGAGCTTTTTAGAGACTGGGTCGGACTGCCCCGTATCAGCATTGGGGCTGGAGGAAATGACAGCAACAGTACTCAGCAGTAGTGCCGAACAAATATTTTTATATTTCATTATTACAACCTCTGGCGCAGAAAAAGCACCAGACAAAACAGGTTATTATTGGTTTGATTAAATCCCAGAGCACAACCCCCTGCCTTTACCAGGGCAGTTATAAGACCTTTGGGTTTTCATCAAATGTTTTTTCTTATCCGAGTGAAATAATTATTTTTTGATTTATGTCAATAAAGGTGCTTTCTCCTTCAAAACAAGTTATTTCTTAAAATAAATTTAATCACTTGTTATTAACATTATATTTAAAAGAAACCCTCCCTGTAAACAACATTTGACTTATAATAATATCTCCGTCCTCTTCCCTGTAAGGTATATAAAATGACCCAGAAAATATGGAACCTGTACTTGTCCGGAGAAATTCACACCGACTGGCGTGATCGTATTATTGCCGGGTGTCGAGAAAAAGGACTACCCGTCACGTTCTCATCCGCCGTCACCGACCATGAAGCCAGTGACCTTTGTGGTGTTCGTATTCTGGGTGAAGAAGACAATCCGTTCTGGCGGGATCGAAAGGCGTCTGGCATCAATGCCATTCGCACCTCCACCCTGATTCGTGAAGCGGACATTGTGGTGGTTCGTTTCGGCCCGAAATACAAGCAATGGAACGCAGCCTTTGATGCAGGCTTTGCCGCGGCCCTGAATAAATCCCTGATCACTCTCCATGGGGAAGAGCATAATCATGCCCTGAAAGAGGTCGACGCTGCCGCCAATGCCACGGCAGAAACACCGGAACAGGTGGTTGAAATTCTGGCCTACATTCTTTCCTGATAGGTAGTCCTGCCCCCTTGCACAGGGCTTCCCGAAGCCTGGCGAACAAGGTCACTTATCAACAAAAAACAGCTGTTCGTTTTTTAAACAATCTCTTTGAGAGCCTTGTTTTACCCGGCCCGGACGAATATCCCGAAGCTGACCACAAGGTTATCCACAGAAGATGTGGATAATCTTCAGCGGGCAATGATCAGCTGATAACTGAGCTGGGAACGGTGCAACATCCAGCGAATAAACCACACCTGCAGCTTGAGTCGAATCCACATTTTTGATCGGGTATACGACGATAGACTTTGATAGTGCTGTCCAAACCAGAAACAGTAGCCAGAAAGAACATCTTCCGTAATATCAATGATTTCAACCTGGCTGAATCCCTGTTCCTGCAACGTTTTTTCATAGGCGTCCTGCACCTGCATATCCTCAACCAGAATACCGGACACCCTTCCCAGCCACTGCACCAGTCGTTGTTCCCGACGATCACGGAACGACCGGGAAAGCACCATATCGGTAAACGCAAGTACTCCGTCTGGCCTTAATGCTCTGCGGGCATTACGGATAAAGGCTGCTCTGTTCTCAAAGTGATACACGCAGTCCAGAGCCAGCAACTTATCAAAGTCACCTTCCGCCTGATCCGACAGGGCTTTTTCCCCTCCCCGCAACAGTTTGAGGGACTGGAAATGGCTGCAATGCTCAAGGGCTCGAACCATCTGCTGCTCATCCCGTGCTATCGCCGTCAGGGATTGCACCTGGTAATAATCCATCCACACCAGCAACTGATCGTGGCTGGAAAAGCCCATATCCAGAACCCGGTCCTGATTGGACAGGCAGGCTTTATCCGCCAGTAACCCGGCCATTTCTGAACAGGCCTGTCGGTACTGAGACGTTTCTTTCCAGTACCCCAGCAGACGCCAGCCTGAAGAAGGTTCAACGGGATTATTTAATAACCACTGGTCGGTTTCGAGCTCCCTTAACCGACTTGAAGAGGGCCACCACACCCTCAGGAAGAGAGCAATTCCCTGAGCCAGAAGCCCGGACATAATAAGCCAGGTCAGTGTGACCCCCAAAAGAAATGACAAAATCGCCATAGACTAACGTTTTTTTATATCCATAATTTTGAAACAGTGAGGAATGATAGAGCGGCACGCTTGGGTTTACCACCGGTAACCGATATTTATTCACAAAGATTGAACGCTTGCAGTCAGGTTATGAAGGTCATATACCCTTTTCATTCCCAAAAAACTTTCATTTTAAAAGCGCCCTTTCCTACGGACGACAAAGTAGTAATGTCAGGCAAGCTCATCTTCCGGTGTTTTTGGACCCACGGATTTCACAATAAAGATGCCCAGTGCTGCGGCAGCGATAAGCGCCCCTGCAGGATAAGCATGAGTGGATGGCAGGTGTAAGCCTTCCGGAGCCATGAGGATATAGGTGGTACACACTGAAGTCATAAACAGCGCGGGGAGTAAAACCATCCAGACGCCTCTGCCCTGACGGCTCATGTAAACCGCAGCAGCCCATAGAACAATGGTTGCCAGTAGCTGGTTGGAAAATGCGAAATAGCGCCAGATCACTGAAAAATCCACCAGAGTCAGCAGATAGCCCGCCAGAAACAGGGGGAGCGCCAATAACAACCGGTTCAATAGATGATACTGAGGCAGTTTAAGGATATCGGCAAAAATCAGCCTCATGCTCCGAAAGGCTGTATCACCAGAGGTAACCGGGCAGGCAATCACCCCAAGGATAGCCAGCATGCCTCCCAGTCCCCCAAGCAGCCCCACCGCCACCTCGTTGACCACCAGTGAAGGTCCACCTTTTGCCAGTACCGCTGACAAGCCTTCAATACCGTTGGGAAAGAAAGCCATGGCAGCGGCGGCCCAGATCAGGGTGACCACCCCTTCTGAAACCATTGCTCCGTAAAATACACGTTTTCCGTAGCTTTCGCTGGCCAGACATCGGGCCATAATTGGGGACTGCGTGGCATGAAAGCCACTGATGGCGCCGCAGGCAATGGTAATACACAACATGGGCCAGACCGGAAGGCCATCCGGGTGCGAAGAGGCAGTACCAATCTCGGGTATGGGCAGCCCTTCATAAACCAGCATGAAACCAATGCCTACGGCCATAAACAACAGAGCGGCGGCAAACAACGGGTAGATCCGGCCGATCAGCTGGTCTACCGGTAAAATGGTGGCAATAAAATAGTACGCCAGAATCACGATCAGCCAGAATGTCTTACTGGCCAGCAAACTGTCTCCGCCAAGGGAAGTGCCAGACAGCAGGTTACTCAGCAGTGCGGCCGGCCCAACCATGAACACGGTACCCACCAGCAGCAGCAATACAATCGACATGACCCGCATGAATTGACAGGCATGCCCACCAAGATAGATACCAACAATTTCCGGAATGCTCTTGCCCTCATGCCGGACCGACATCATGCCAGAAAAGAAGTCATGCACCGCTCCGGCGAATATGCAACCCAGAACAATCCAGACAAAGGCAGCTGGCCCGTAAAGCGCTCCAAGGATGGCTCCAAAAATAGGACCCAACCCGGCAATATTAAGAAACTGGATAAGAAAGATTCTGGGCCAGCTCAGGGGAACAAAATCGACATCATCCCGCATCTCAAGGGCGGGTGTTCTGCGCTTTGGCTCGACTCCAAATGCCCGTTCCACGACAGCGCCATAAATGCAG
This sequence comes from Endozoicomonas sp. Z74, assembly GCF_057680865.1. NCBI lineage: Bacteria > Pseudomonadati > Pseudomonadota > Gammaproteobacteria > Oceanospirillales > Endozoicomonadaceae > Endozoicomonas > Endozoicomonas sp. Z74. The sequence continues at coordinate 58,006 of NZ_JBLYZI010000023.1, read as the reverse complement.
TAGCCTGCCACCAGAGCCACAAGGGAAAGCAGAAAGCTGGTCATCAGCCTGTCCTCCGGAGTCTGAAGCCGCAGAAGATCAAGACCCCCCCATCCACTCTTCAAGCTGGCTGGTTAGTGTGCCCCCGTAAAAAGAAGAAAGCCATTTCATTGCCACTCAGGGAGCAGGAGCTCATCGGTTGAATAAAAGCCTCTGAGATTTGCCAGGAAACGCTGATTTCCTTAATGGTGAAAGCGAATATCGCTGACGTTGTTATGAATGATTATTCAGGCATCATGAACCTTTAAGAAGACAAGCCTAGTCCGGGATTAACGATTGCACCAGAATTCCTCAAAAAAAAAGGCTGCAGCAGGAGCTGCAGCCTTAAAGAACTACTCAGGCTTTAATCAGGCAGTCTGAACAGCTGTATTGCGTTTACCGGCAGCGTAAAGGAACCACACCATGCATGCGATGGCTGCAATCATGCCCACAGGGTAGGCGAAGTCTGAAGAGAGACCAATCCCCTCAGGTGCCATCAAAATATAAGTGGTGCAGACAGCCGTCATGAAGGTTGCTGGCAGTGAGGCCAGCCAGTGTCCCTTGCCCTGATGCACCATGTACATGGCTGCAGCCCAGAGTACCACGGTAGCCAGCGCCTGGTTGGAGAAGGCAAAGTAACGCCAGATAATATTGAAATCGATAAAGGTCAGGGCGAAGCCCACCGCAAATACCGGAATAGCCAGCATCAAACGGTTGCGGACACCGGTCTGGCTCATGCCCATGGCATCGGCAAAAATCAGACGGACACTCCGGAAAGCCGTATCCCCAGAGGTAATCGGACAGGCAATCACCCCAAGCACCGCCAGCATTCCACCAAAGGTACCCATCAGACCTACGGAAACTTCCTTAACCACCAGACCGGCACCACCCTGGGCCAGAGTCTCATTCAAGCCTTCAATTCCACCGGGGAAGAAAGACATGGCCGCTGCAGCCCAGATCAGGGCAACCACACCTTCAGCAATCATGGCGCCATAAAACACCCGGCGTCCATAACGTTCAGTGGGCAGGCAACGGGACATCATGGGTGACTGGGTGGCATGGAAACCACTGATGGCACCACAGGCAATGGTCACAAACAGCATAGGCCAGATGGGCAGCCCCTTGGGATGAGCCAGATCCGCACCCACTTCAGGAATGGGCAGGCCCTTAAAGACCATCATGCCTCCGACACCCACTGCCATGATCAGCAGAACCCCACCGAACAGCGGATAAATTTTGGAAATCAGTTTATCCACCGGCAGGATAGTGGCAATAAAGTAGTAAGCCAGAATCACCGCCAGCCAGAAGGTAGACTGGGCAAAGATCCCGCTCATTCCGAGGTTGGCCAGCAAGCCGGCAGGCCCCATCATAAAGACCACACCCACCAGTACCAGCAGAATAACCGAGAAGCCACGCATGACTTTCCGGGCTCCCTCTCCCAGGTAGTTACCCACAATTTCCGGGATGGATTTCCCTTGGTGACGAACCGAGAGCATGCCGGAGAAATAATCGTGGACGGCACCACCGAACACACAGCCAAAAGCGATCCAGAGGAAAGCGGCAGGCCCATACAGCGCCCCCATGATGGCACCAAAAATGGGCCCCAGTCCGGCAATATTCAGGAACTGGATCAGGAATATCCGGTACCAGGGCAGAGGTACAAAGTCGACCCCGTCACGCAGGGAGTGGGCAGGGGTTTCCCGGTTCGCATCCGCGCCAAAGTGCCGGTCAACAAAGGCACCATAAATCAGGTACCCCACTATCAGAATGACTAACGCACCAAAAAAACTGATCATTTCTACGCTCCCGGGTGCTTTTCACCCTGCCTGAAACAGCCACGGATCTGACTGCTTTTCAATTGGCCTCCTGACCATGGAAGTTCTGGAAAACCAGATGCCCATCGCTAAATGTGTTTCACAACAAATCCAGAAAGCTCAAATTTTGATCAGCAATATAACAATCTGCTGACACTTTTTGTTGACCTGGATCATTACTTTTCCAGCGCCCCCCTGAGGACTTTCCGACACTTCCATAGCCAGTAACGAAAACGACGCCTGTAATCCCTCTGCTATGCTTTCCTGGTACTTTCTTATAACCGGAGTGTGTATGAGCGCATTGATCTCAGGCCTGACAACCGCTATTTGGGAATATGTTCTGGTTTATCTGTTGCTGGGCGCAGGTGTTTATTTCACCGTTCGGAGCCGCTTTGTCCAGATCCGGTATTTTTTCCACGCCTGGAAGATCATGCTCAACTCAAGAAAAACCCACAGTAATGAAATCTCATCTTTTCAGGCCCTTTGCACCAGTCTGGCCGCCCATGTAGGCACCGGGAATCTGGCAGGGGTAGCCATTGCCATCTATATAGGGGGCCCGGGAGCCGTCTTCTGGATGTGGCTGGTGGCCATGCTGGGCATGGCGTCGAGTTTTGTGGAAAACACTCTGGCACAACTGTACAAAACCAATAACCGGGACGGCACCTTCCGGGGAGGCCCCTCTTACTATATAGAGAAAGCCCTTGGGCAGCGGTGGCTGGGCCTGCTGTTTTCATCGCTGTTGCTGGTAACGTTTGGCTTCGTCTTCAATGCCGTTCATTCCAATTCCGTTTCCCAGGCCGTTTCCGGGCATATCGATTTCAGCCCCGAGCTCATCGGTGTTGTCATCGCGGGCATCACCGGGCTGATCGTATTCCGGGGGGTTCATTCCATTGTTCGCTTTGCCGAGCTGGTGGTTCCCTTTATGGCACTTTCCTATCTCTTCATTGCGATTCTGGTGGTCATTTTGCAATTCGATAAAGTACCTGATGTCATTCGCCTGGTGTTTGAAAGCGCTTTTGGCCTTCAGTCCGCAGCGGGAGGCGCGGTTGGCTACTCTGTCGCCCAGGCAATGATGCAGGGCATCAAGCGGGGCCTGTTCTCCAATGAAGCCGGCATGGGCAGTGGCCCCCACGCCGCTGCTGCAGCAACCCCCTGGCCCCATCATCCGGCAACCCAGGGCATCATCTCCATGGTCAGTGTGTTTATTGACACCATTGTCATTTGCACCGCCACTGCGGCCATCATTCTTTTGTCAGGCCAGCTGGAAGCAGGCAGCACCCTCAATGGCATCCAGCTGACCCAGGCATCCCTGGGCAGCATTGTGGGGACCTGGGGACAATGGTTTATTTCCATCGCCGTGATTTTCTTTGGGTTTACGTCAGTGATCGCCAATTACTATTACGGAGAATCCAGCCTTCGCTTTATCCATGACCACCCCTGGGCGCTTTTTGGTTACAGGGCTGCCGTCGTTATTCTGGTTTACATTGGCTCCATCAGCCCCCTGGAAGCAGTGTGGATCATGGCGGACCTGACCATGGGACTGATGGCCCTGATCAATCTGCTGATTATTGTACTGCTGTCAGGACCCGCCATGCAGGTGCTGAAGGATTATGATCGCCAGCTCAAGTCTGGAAAGTTACCGGTATTCAACAAAACCCACTTCCCTTTCCTGAACAAAACCATTGACCAGGACGTCTGGGTGGATACCTGCGATCAAAGCAAGCTGGATGAAAAGGATGATGACTACCCGGGAAGCCTGCCTGAGGCGGAGGGCCTGTAAGCCGCGCCAACTTGCTGTTGCGCTTCGCGTTGCTCAGCAGCAACCTACAAAACTCCAGACAATTTTGTTGATGCTGGCATTTGTACGGGTTGCTTATGAACAAAGTGAATCTCAACACAAGACAACGTCAGTCTTTTTTTATGTTTTTTGCAAAAAGCGGGTAAAAATTCATCAGCTTTTTCTTATAAGCCAGGTCAATTCACCGAGCATGAATACAAGTACATTTACACAAAGAATAAGCAATTGCCGCACAACCGCCTCACAACCAATAAACCCGCTTCCTGCATAAACCCTTTGTTCTTCGCACCAAGCACTCAACAGACACCTTATCACCCCATCATCGCAGCTAGGTATATACACCTAAACCACAGGGTTTATTCCCTAATATTATAAAAATCATTTTGAAATAAGAATCACCCGGTAACCATTGCCACGGAAAATCTATGAATAATCTGATCGCGTCCATTAACGATCTGCTCTGGGGCAGTATTCTGATGTACCTGCTTCTGGGTGCAGGCCTGCTCTTTACAGTCAAGACTCGCTTTGTCCAGTTCCGCCGCTTCTCCATGGCCGCCAAAACCATGCTGGCCAGCAGAGAGAGAGCCTGCAAAACCCACGTATCCCCATTCCAGGCCTTCTGCACCAGCCTCGCTGCACGGATTGGCACTGGTAATATGGCCGGTGTTGCTGTGGCCATTTACCTTGGGGGACCCGGAGCCGTTTTCTGGATGTGGTTAATTGCCCTGCTGGGGATGTCCACCAGCCTGGCGGAAAATATTCTGGCCCAGATCTACAAAACCAATAACGGTGATGGCACTTATCGAGGTGGCCCAGCCTATTACATTGAGAAAGCCCTTGGTCAACGCTGGCTCGGCATTGTCTTCTCGATTTCCCTGATCATTGCCTTTGGCTTCGCTTTCAACAGCGTTCAGTCAAACTCCATTGCCGCGGCGTTTAATAGCTATGGTGTCCCTCCCATCGCTATTGGCATCGGGCTGGCCCTGACCAGTGGCCTGGTGATCTTCGGAGGCATCCGATCCATCGCCCGGGTAACGGAGATGATTGTTCCCGTTATGGCCCTGGGTTACCTGGCCGTCGCCCTGGTGGTGGTTGCCATGAATATTGGAGAACTCCCGGCGGTCTTCAGCCTGATCTTCAAAAGCGCTTTCGGACTGGAAAGCGTTGCCAGTGGTGGTATGGGGTATATGGTATCCCAGGCCATGATGCAAGGCATCAAGCGGGGTCTCTTCTCTAATGAGGCCGGCATGGGCAGTGCCCCTAACGCTGCGGCAGCCGCCCATTCCACCCATCCCGTCAATCAGGGAATGATGGGCATGCTCGGCGTCTTCATGGACACCATTATTGTCTGTACTGCCACAGCCGCCATTATCCTGATGTCCGGAGCCCTTGAACCGGGCAGCGGCGTCACCGGCATTGAACTGACCCAGGCCGCCCTGGCCAGTCAGGTGGGCCCTGTTGGCAAACACCTGGTGGCTGGAGCCATCCTGATGTTCGCATTCAGCTCAATCATTGCCAACTACTACTATGGCGAATCGAATCTGCGGTTTATTCTGGACAACAAGCAGCTGGTAATGGCTTACCGGGCCGGGGTTCTGGCTATGGTTGCCTGGGGAGCTACAGGCAACCTGCCTACGGTGTGGGCTTTTGCGGACGTTTCCATGGGCATCATGGCACTCATTAACCTGACGGCCATTCTGGTGTTGTCCAGCATTGTCACCCAGGTTCTGAAAGACTTTGACGAGCAAGTCAATGCGGGCATCAAGCCCGTCTTTAACCGTCGCAAGTTTCCTTTCCTGGATAAAACCATGGACAAGGATGTCTGGACGGAATACAGCTCCGGCCCTTCTCCCAAAGGTGAAAAAGCCAATATTAAAGTCTCTCCTGCCACCGGAGCCTGATAACGGCCTCCTGCTGAAGTCTGCCGGGTCACTCCTCAGGTGATCCGGCTTTTCAGAAAAGCTCAGAAAATCGTTCTTACATGAAGGCTGGCTTCTGAAAGGTCTATATCCTCCAGCGCCAGAGGCTGGTCATCAGGGAGCTGTGACTTTTTCAATTTCAGACGGTCGAAACTCAACTCCCCAAGAGAGCTGGGCAGCCGCAAACGGATCTGCCCGTCATTTCTGAATTCAGCCCTGGCCTGAATCGGGTCGTATTCCAGCTGGAAGGGAGTCCCTTCAGAGGCTTCGCTCTCAAGCAGAGGTTTTATCAACGCCACCAGAGGACGCGCCTCAGAATTTTCTTCACCAGCGGCCATGAGCTGAACCGGGCTCAGTAACGCCATGGATAGAGACGCAGCAAGGCGAAGCTGACTCTGGCTGGACAGAGCCCGGCGGAGCTGCCAGCGGGTAATCAAGCCCTGGTCCACCAAATACTCTCCCAACCGCTGCGACTGGTTTTCCATCCTTTCCAGAGCACTGTCCAGTTGTTGACCCGTGAGATACCCCTTTTTCACAAGAATCCGGCCCAGTCTGGATTTATGGTATGCTTGCCTGCGTTTCTCACTATTCATCATCGCCCCCTCCGATACCATTGCCATAGCTATCGGCCAGCGGGATAATCGGGTGAAGTTTTACACGTTCCAGCGATTTACTCGCCCAGAATGTACGCTTCCAGAACTCAGTCCAAAGCAGGCTAACTTCATGCCAGAAAAGAAAGAAGGCTTTGCCTTTGAACAGTCTCTCGCCGATCTGGAGTCCCTGGTGAAACAGATGGAGTCCGGTGATATGAGCCTTGAGCAGTCCCTGAAAGCCTTTGAGCAGGGCATCCGGTTAACCCGCGACTGCCAGAAGGCCCTGACCGAGGCAGAACAGAAAGTCCAGATTCTGCTGGAGAAAAATGGCGAACTCACCAGCCAGCCATTCACTGCGCCGGATGGAGAAGAGCTTTAATGGTCAACGCGCCTCCCCTTTCCGACAGACATTCTCTCTCAGGCTCCCTGTCAGCCTTTGTAGACGATTGCCGGACACTGGTTGATCGTTCACTGTCGTCCATTCTGCCCCGGGAAAGCCTGGTGAGCCCCCGGCTGATGGAAGCCATGCATTACAGCGTGTTTAATGGTGGCAAGCGCATCCGCCCCATCCTTGCCGTTGCCGCCTGCCGCGCAGCCGGGGGGGCACCGGAACAGGCAGTGCCTGCCGCCTGTTCGGTAGAGCTGATTCACGCCTATTCACTGGTTCATGATGACCTGCCCGCCATGGACGATGATGACCTGCGCCGGGGCAAACCCACCTGCCACAAAGCGTACGATGAAGCCACGGCCATTCTGGTGGGCGATACCCTCCAGAGCCTGGCATTTGAAACCCTGAGTAACAATGATCTCTGCTCAGCCCCTCACCTCGATGAGGCCACCCGGCTGCAGCTGGTGAGAACCCTCAGCCAGGCCTCAGGACTGTCCGGTATGGCCGGCGGCCAGGCCATGGATAATGACGCCATGGGCACCCGGCTCAGCCAGCAACAGCTGGAGCTTATGCACTCCCACAAAACCGGGGCCCTGATCAATGCCAGCGTAAGAATGGGAGCACTGTGCGCAAAGCAGAATGACCAACAGGTAACAGACCTTCAATTACAGCAACTGAATAAATACTCCCAGGCCATAGGTCTTGCATTCCAGGTTCAGGACGATATTCTGGATGTAATAGCTGACACCGGAGTCCTGGGAAAACAACAGGGTGCCGATATTGCGCTGGACAAGCCGACTTATGTTTCTCTGATGGGGCTGGAAAAAGCCCGGAAATACGCTGAAGAGCTGCATCAAAAAGCGGTGGCTGCTCTGGAGGACTTTGACGGATCTGCTGATCGTTTACGTCAGATTGCCCATTATATTGTTCAAAGAAATTACTGATCAGCCCCTGAAGTCGATACCCTGCGAGCCATCCGTTCAGGTGGATCCAATATCGATGCTATTCCGGTCAACTTGGGTGTACAATCCCCACCGGTAGACTGGCCTCAGACTTGATTGCGAGCACATGTTTCACGAAATTCCCAAAACAGAACCAGAAACGCCCCTCCTGGATCAGATAGACAGCCCGGAACAACTGCGCACCCTGGAAGAGTCACAACTAGCGGTGCTGGCACGGGAACTTCGCGAGTTTCTCCTTTACTCCGTTGGCCAGAGCGGCGGGCATTTCGGTGCAGGCCTGGGCGTAGTGGAACTGACTATCGCTCTCCATTATCTGTTCGACACCCCGGAAGACCGGCTGGTGTGGGATGTGGGCCACCAAGCCTACCCTCATAAAATTCTCACCGGTCGCCGCCGCCGGATGCCAACCCTGCGCCAGAAGGGCGGCCTGGCCGCCTTTCCAAAGCGGGAGGAAAGCCCCTACGACACTTTCGGGGTGGGCCACTCCAGTACTTCCATCAGTGCAGCTCTGGGCATGGCTCTTGCCGCCCGGGCCAAAGGGGAAAAAAGGCGCACTGTTGCCATTATCGGTGATGGCGCAATGACCGCAGGCATGGCTTACGAAGCCATGAACCATGCCGCGGATCTCAAAGCCAATATGCTGGTGATTTTGAATGACAATGACATGTCCATTTCCAGAAGTGTGGGCGGGCTTTCCAACTATCTGACCCGGGTACTGTCCAGCCGCACCTATCACCATATCCGCGAGGGCAGCAAAAAGGTCCTAAACGCCATTCCCCATGCCTGGGAGCTGGCTCGACGAACCGAGGAACACATGAAAGGCATGGTGGTTCCCGGAACCCTGTTTGAAGAGATGGGGTTTAACTACATTGGCCCCATTGACGGCCATGACCTGCCCATGCTGCTGCACACCCTGAAAAATATGAAAGACCTGGAAGGTCCTCAGTTTCTTCATGTAGTCACCCGCAAGGGCAAAGGCTTTACACCCGCGGAACAGGATCCTATTGGCTATCACGCCATTACCAAACTGGAACCGAAATCCACTGAAAGCAGGAAACCCGACACCCCAAAACGCCCAAAATATTCCAATGTGTTCGGGCAGTGGCTTTGCGACATGGCCGCGGAAGACAATCGCCTGCTGGGCATCACCCCGGCCATGAAAGAAGGGTCTGACCTGATCCGTTTTGCCGACCATTTTCCAGAACGCTATTTTGATGCCGCCATTGCCGAACAACATGCCGTAACCCTGGCAGCAGGCATGGCCTGCGAAGGGCTGAAACCGGTAGTGGCCATTTACTCCACCTTCCTTCAGCGGGCTTACGACCAGCTGATTCATGATGTGGCGGTACAGAAGCTGGACGTGCTCTTCGCTATTGACCGGGCTGGCATGGTCGGTGAAGACGGCCCCACCCATGGGGGCTGCTACGACATTGCGTTTCTGCGCTGCATTCCGGAAATGGTGGTGATGACCCCCGGAGATGAGAATGAAACCCGGCAGCTGCTCAGTACCGGATTCCACTATTCAGGCCCAGCCTCTGTTCGATACCCAAGGGGGACCGGGCCCGGTGTCAAGATTCAACCCGACCTGGAGCCCCTGCCCATTGGCAAAGGTGAAATCCGGCGCAAGGGCCACCGCGTGGCTCTGCTGGTATTTGGAACACTGCTGGGCAATGCTCTTGAAGCCGCTGAAGAGCTGGACGCCACCGTAGCCAACATGCGTTTCGTTAAACCCCTGGATGAAGCCATGGTCAAAGAGCTGGCCAGCCAGCATGAACTGCTGGTCACCCTGGAAGAAGGCTGCATTGCCGGTGGAGCGGGCGCAGGTGTCCTTGAATACCTGCAGCAGGAGAAGATCCCTGTTCCCATACTGAACCTGGGCATTCCAGATCGCTATATCGAGGCGGCCAGTCACCGTGAACAGCTGGCTGAATGCGGTCTTGATAAAGACGGTATTATCCATGCCATCAGCCAGCGTTTGAGCCGCACCGAATTAAGCGCCGTACATCACCAGAAAACCACTGTCAGCTTGGGTTGATCCTGACCGGCAGCACTCCGTCGGCTTTTTCAGGAAGTCGACGGAGCGAATCCTTCATTGAGCACTCCCCCCATCTCCACCTTTTTACCTCACCATCAGGCCGCTTTTTTCCTGAATCTGGAACTAAAGCCCCTGCCACTGATCTAACCTCCCATTGCTATTACGCGAATAAGCGGTGGGAGTGAAATCTCCTGAAGCCCATCCATTCTCTTTCGGATGGAACATCTGCCGTTTTTCAGAGAAATCTGATCACAAATGGACCCGGTAACAACACCCCTGGTAACAGCGGAGCGGACAGGGCCGACACTTGAGAAAACAGACCTTGCTATACAAGGGCTGAGGCTCAAGGATGCCCCTTCCAGACAAGCCGAAGCATCAAAGGCGCCTTCAGCGGAGAAATCACTCCAAACCCGGTCAATCACACCCCTGAATGCACTGGCGGAAGTACTCCAGCCCTATAGAGAGGTATTGATTGCCATTTCTTCTTGCCCCCACCCACCGCTTCCCGAAGACAGTTGTTGGAGAAAAAACAACGGTGACGCCATTCATGATCAAGTCTCTCAAGCCATAAACAGTGAAGCCCCCAACCATCTTAAGGCAGAACTGCATTGCAACCTGTTTCTGGACTCCGCATTGCAGGGAAACCACAACGCAGCCGACCACCTGACCACCGCGTTTGGACTTTCTCCTGAAACAACGGAGAATTTTATCCAGTTCTGGCAACTGGCCATGGAAATAGAATCGATCAGCCAGAATGAAAGAACCGCCGGGATTCATCGAACCTCTTCAATAATGAGGCAGCTTGAATCGCTGACCGACAGCTGCCTCACATCTCAAATTTCAGCCTGTTGCACTTATTGTATTAATTCAGCCCCGCTGGGGCCACCCGGGCCTTGAGTTGGATCTTTAATACCATTGAAAATGAAAACTCGTGCATGCTTACTCTCTATCACCCATTGATTAACAGACAAACAGTCAGGACTGCATCCTCCCTTATACCCAATCCAGCCACCAACCCCAGGAGCCGAAATTTTATAGCCTTTCTTGCCTGCGTTCACTCCACTTGAAAAATAAGCCCACTCATCAAGGTTAAACTTATAAAACTGACTCGCCTGAACGCCATGAGCATTCGTACAGGTTATATTATTCGATTCACCCGTATAGGCAAAACACCTTCTCCACGCATAATTTTCCTTAGGATTCCTTGACTCCCAAAAGAAATAACTTTCAGCTCCCTCAGGATGAGTAATGCGATGCCAGTGTTCATAACCTCCTGGATGACTACCAGACACATAACGCTGTTCATGATTTTTAGAAGCCCATACATAAGTATTGACGCTAGAGCTATACAAGCTACTGTATTCATGAGTCTTGGAAAATGTGATCTCATAATCCGCTGTTTTTATTTGGTCTGTAGTCAAAAAAGCTGCTCTTTCACCTTGAAAACCAATGGTCACAGGAATCGACTGATCCTCGCTCCTGGAAAGATTGTCAACTTCCCTGGATACGATCAGATTTGATGCTGTAAAATAGCTTCTTCCATCCTCATCTTTTTTTAAAACAGGGTACTCATCCAGCAGGGAAAAAACAGCTTTAGTTGAATAATTATTGGTTAACTCCAATCCTCGACCGTATTCAGGCAAGCCCAACACTTTTCCTGAATCCGAATCAGCCAGATAGAAACTGTATCTATCCGGATGGTGCTCGTTAATTGTACGATACAGTATCACCGAATGAACATTCAAAGGAGAACCAGAACCATCACCAACATACAGATCCCCACCCCCATTCACCGATATAAAAAATTTCTCCCGGGCCGACTCTGGAAAACTGCTATCTACACCACCAATTTCTTTGAGTTGAAAGTTTTCAGAAAACGCAACATTCGATAAAAACAATGTTAACATCAAAAAAACATATTTCTTATACATAAGAAGCTCGCTTTAAATAAACTACAGCAAATTTAAACATACACCTTTCCACATCTGGTTTTAACTTGTTCAAAAAATGCATAAATACATTCTTCTAGCACTCCATCTAAAGGCATTTAACGTGTTCAGCCAAGAGAGAGACTCTTCCTAGCTAGACGTAATGCCGAGTACAGAGCAAAACCAGTGGGAATTTATTTTTTTAGTGTTTTTTATTACTATTTTTTCATTTTTGACACCCTTTAAAGAGGAGGAGATACGATCTGCCACTGAACAACCATGACAAAAAACAACCAGCACGATTATTCATCAAGCCTGAGAAAATGAGAAAATGAGAAAATGACGCCCAGTTTAGATAACTCACTTTTTATAAATTATCAACAAATCAGTTATCGTGACAATCAACATGTTAAGCCACCCCAAAATAAGAAACATTGATTAAAGTCAATTAACCGACCGCATACTGAGATCTGAGAAGGAATAAGACGTGAAGTCAATCACAAAGTGAAACCTCTTCTTTGACTACAAATTTATCCATACTCGCTCCAGACCGAAACAGCCTCTCTGCACCTTACTCACCAACAATGGGAATAACCTTGAATCATAGTCTCTGGGTATTTATACCAGTCACAATCATCCCCTTAATGCTGTCATCAAACTGTCATTCCCCCGAGGTCTAATCAGACCATCCAAAAGGCAGACTGAAGGAAAAAATAATGCAGCAGGTTGTGATTGTAGGGGGAGGAATCCTCGGGCTGGCCTGCGCTTATTATTTACAACGCAGTGGTCAAGCCCAGGTCACCGTTATGGATGCTGGCGAGTTTGCAGCCGCAACTACATCCCAGGCAGCCGCCTTAATCACCCGTTCACGCTCCGACCTCAACGCCAGTCGTTTTGTGGCTGAGACCCATGATGTTATCCGGACACTGGAGCATGAGCTGGGTGAGCGCTTAATGCACCGGCCAGGCTGCTGGCACCTGATTAACAGTGCGGGCAATCAGTCCTTGCTGCAGGGCTATCAGCAGACAGCCAACGAGCTGGATCAGAACACAATCTGGCAGGATAGCGCTGCCATTCAGCGGAGGTTTCCCTGGCTGACTGTTCATCCCCAGACCATGGCACTGGTCTATTCCGACGACGGTTTTATCGACCCTTATCTATTAGCCAGTACTTACTTATCAGAAGCCAGAAAGGCCGGGGCACAGTGCATTTCCAACGTAAAAGTGGAGCAGCTGATTCACAGGAATAACCGGGTAATAGGCGTGAAGACCAGCCAGAATGAAACCCTTTGGTGTGATGCCGCTCTGGTGACCGCCGGCCCATGGAGCCAGGTCTTTCTCCGCCCTTATGATGTTCCACTGCCCATGGCCACGGTACGCAGCCATTACTGGATAACAGACAGCCAACCACAAGTCAGAACTGACCAGCCGATGCTGATCATGCCTGAACAGGGCTTTTATTTTCGTCCTGAAAACGGTGCCCTGCTGTTTGGACTGCGGGACAACCAACAATGCCTGGCGGATGCAACAGCATTACCCCGGGATATTCATTCCTTTGAATTTGCTGAGGACCCCAAGGGCTGGGGAGCTCTGGAAGAAAACTGGCAGGCTTTGATAAAGGCATGCCCGTTGCTGGAAAGGGCGCAATTGAAACACTACATTTCAGGGGTTTCGTCTTATACCCCAGACTCTAAACCGGTTTTGGGGCGAGCTCCAGGCTGGCAAAATATCTATGTCGCCACTGGCTGTTCCGGGGCTGGCATCGCCTGGAGTGGTGGGATTGGCCTCAGTATTTCCGAACAGATACTGCAGAAAAAGCCAACGTTGTCTATTGAGCCCTATGCCCTGCAACGTTTTGGTGCCATCAATCCATTTTCCAGAGAATTCCAACTCCGCTGCCTGAAGGCTCGCAGCCAGAAACGAACCGGTTAACTGGCTGCTTGCTTAATAAACCGACATCAGGCTGTGTTGTACATATGTCCCAGTTTCCAGACTTTAGTGGCCAGATACCGCTCATTATGGGGATTCTGCCCGGTCTGATGAGGAATTCGCTCGGCAACCTCAATGCCCAGATTGGTCAGGGCTTCCACCTTACGGGGGTTATTGGTCATCAGCTTCAGCCGGGTAACACCCAGGTGAGCCAGCATGTTCTTGCACATATCATACTTTCGCAGGTCCGGTGCAAAACCCAGCTCTTCATTGGCCTGAACGGTATCCAGACCACTGTCCTGAAGGTGATAGGCCCGGACCTTGTTCAATAGCCCAATGCCTCGACCTTCCTGTCTGAGGTACAGCAGTACCCCCCGGCCCTCATCCGCAATCCGCTCCAGAGCGGCCTGCAGCTGAGGTCCACAGTCACAGCGCATGCTGAACAATGCATCCCCGGTAAGACACTCCGAATGAACTCTGGCCAGTACAGGATCCCCCTTGCTGACATTCCCCATGGTCAATGCCAGATGCTCCTTGCCCGTACCACTGTCTTCGAAACCATGCATGATGAATTCGCCGTAGGGCGTGGGTAAGCGAGACTCTGCAATAAAACTAACAGACACTCACTGCTCCTTAAGTTATGCGTGGTCGGATTGTATCAGTCTGTGACCCTTCTAGCGAGTATGGTGGTTTCTTATTCGATCCGGTAAATCAACTGCATCCCGGTGGCCGGTCACACAGGTTAAGCGGACTGGCCAGCAGCTTTCAGCAATTTTATGGCGAAAAACGCAATCTGCTGGCCAGAACAGCCTTGAGCAGTAAGGGCGCCTGCTATGAACCCGATGGCTCTTTTGAAAAACGAGTGGATAGCGCCATGAGCAGCAACATTATAGTGCAAGATCACCGATGTGATTCCAGCCAGCAAACGATTAATCAACAAACATTCGCTGTATAAAAAACCATCTTTCTGGATATTTATTATTCAGTTTTCAGGAAATTCAATGGCTACAAAGCCACTTATTAAATAAGCCCCCTTTAAATATTACAGTAGTGAATCATTACTGAGTATCAGCCATCTATAACGGTAACAAACACAAACAGACGACATGTTCAATAAGGAAATTCTGCGTTGATTTATTTTTAATAGCGTGCGTATTTTATTAGCTGCTCTTGTTCCTGATCCAGGTCAATATTGAAAAAGTAAAATCCAGTAAACTCGGGCGGCACTTGTTTTTTAAATAACCAGGGGGAGTCTATTTAATTTTCAAGTTTAAAATAATTGTGTGCTTTCTAAACAAGCCGTCCTCTTTTTTATTGATTGAATCAGAATAAGTTGACGCGCCCATTCGCAATAACAAAAACACTTCGTTTTGTAGTTGATCATTCTGCTTTCGCCATGGCTGTGTGGCGACCATCAAGCTTATGAAGCAGCTTTCCAGAATACCAATAGATAATTTTAAATTGAGGAATCGTGATGATAAAACCGGTAAAGGTTGCCGTTACCCTGTGTATGGCTGCAGTCCTTGCCGCCTGCGGTGGCCCAGAGCAGTCGTCGCAGGTGAAGGATACCCTGGTCGTCGCCCAGGGCGCAGATGCCAAAACCCTCGACCCACACACCACCAATGACCAGCCCTCCTCCAGGGTGGCCGTTCAGATCTACAGCCAGCTGGTGGAAGCCGACAAGGATATGAACATCGTTCCCGGGCTGGCCGAATCCTGGGAAAAACTGGACGACAGAACCACTCAGTTCCACCTGAGAAAGGGCGTCAAATTCCATAATGGCGAGGAACTGAAGGCATCTGACGTCAAGTTTACCCTGGACCGGATGATTGCCTCTCCCACCGTGGCCCATATTGTCAACGCCATCGAATCCATTGAGGTGGTTGATGATTACACCGTTAATATCATCACCAAAGAGCCTTTTGGCCCTCTGCTCCACCACCTGACCCATACCGCATCTTCCATTCTGAGTGAAAAAGCGGTTAAAGCGGCCGGTGAAAACTATGGCCAGCATCCCGTAGGCACCGGACCTTACCAGTTTGCAGACTGGGCGGTGGGTGACCGGATTACCCTGAAAGCCTTTGACGATTATTACGGTGGCAAGCAGGAAATTCCCAATGTGGTTTTCCGAAATATTCCTGAAGGCACCAGCCGTGCCATCGCCCTGGAAACCGGAGAGGTGGACATTGCCTATGACCTGGAACCCATTGACAAACAGACCGTGGTGGCAAAAGAAAACCTGGACCTGGTTGAAGAAGAGTCTCTCTCTGTAGCCTACCTGGGCTTCAATGTGAAAAAAGCCCCCTTCAACAACACCAAGGTACGTCAGGCCATCGCTTACGCCATCAATGCCGATGACATTATTGAAGCGGTTCTGATGGGTGCTGGTGCCCCTGCCAACTCCCCTATTGGTCCCAAAGTATTTGGGTATAACCCAGATGCCAAGCTGTACCACCAGAATTACGAGAAAGCCCGGAAGCTGATGGCGGAAGCCGGTTACCCCGAAGGCTTCAAGACCTCCATCTGGACCAATGACAACCCGGTTCGCGTTCAGATTGCCCAGGTACTGCAGGCCCAGCTGCGCCAGATCGGCATCGACACGTCCATCGACGTCGTTGAGTGGGGCGCCTTCCTGGACGGCACCTCCCGTGGTGACCACGACATGTTTATTCTGGGCTGGGTAGCCGTCACCGGCGATGCAGATTATGGCCTCTACGCCCTGTTCAACTCCGCCACCCATGGCGGTGCCGGTAACCGCTCCTTCTACAGCAACCCGAAAGTGGACAGCCTGCTGAACCAGGCCCGCACATCCACCGATCCTGAACAGCGCAAAGAGCTCTACGGCAAGCTGCAGGTCATCCTCCAGGAGGAGGTACCCACCTTCTCTATCTACGATCAGTACCAGAACATTGGCATTCAGAGCAATGTCAAAGGCTTCAGCATGGCACCGGCTGGTCACCACAAGCTGCGGGGCGTTCACTTCCAGAGCTGATCCCACGCACTCCATCGTTCTTTCCCGCCCGAGGCCTGAGTCCGATCCTCAAGCCGGGCCGGGGAAGAATCCGGTTTCTACCCATCGGGTATCTGACAGCGGTTCTCCGATGGGTTCAACCCCTTATCAGGTGAACCATGCACAGATTTATTCTCAAACGACTGTTGCTGCTGATACCGGTTCTGCTGGGTGTATCCCTGCTGGTATTTGCCATCATGTCCTTCACGCCCGGCGATCCGGCCCAGCTGATCCTGGGTGAGAACGCCCCGGCACAGGCCGTGGCCGACCTCCGGGAGGAAATGGGCCTCAACGATCCTTTCGTAGCCCGGTACGCCCGATTTGTGGGTAACGCCGTCACTGGCGACCTTGGCCGCTCCTACACCAGTGGCCGGGATGTGTTTGACGAAATTTTCTCCCGTTTTCCCAACACCCTGATTCTGGCAGCCCTGGGTGTCATTCTTGCGGTGATCATCGGTATCCCCATCGGTATTATTTCCGCCACCCGCCAGTACTCCCTGATCGACAGTGGCTCCATGCTCTTTGCCCTGCTGGGGGTTTCCATGCCCAACTTCTGGCTGGGACTGATGATGATCCTGGTGTTTTCCGTTAACCTGGGCTGGCTCCCCTCCGGTGGTTATTCCAGCTGGAGCTCTCTGCTGTTACCCGCCATTACCCTGGGCACCGGCTCAGCCGCCATCATTACCCGGATGACCCGTTCCTCCATGCTGGAAGTTATCCGCCAGGACTACATTCGCACCGCCCGCGCCAAAGGCGTGGCTGAAAATGTAGTGATCAACCGGCATGCCCTGAAAAATGCCCTGATTCCCGTTATTACCGTTATCGGCCTGCAGTTTGGCTACCTGCTCGGTGGTGCGGTGCTGACCGAAACCGTGTTCTCATGGCCCGGAGTCGGCCGGATGATGGTAGACGCCATCCGGCAGAAAGATACTCCCACCGTTCTGGGCACCGTGGTCTTCCTGGCCACCACCTTCAGCCTGGTCAACCTGTTTGTGGATCTGCTCTACGGGTTTGTTGATCCGCGCATCAAGTCCCAGTACGCATAAGGAGAAAGGATCATGTCACAGGAAATGGCTCTGGAGCCTGGCAGGGATAAAACCCTTGATGAGCCCGTCAGGGCGGCTCCGAAAAAACGCAGTCAGTGGCTGGAAGTCTGGCACCGGCTGAAACGGAACAAAATGGCCATGTTCGGCCTGTTCATCCTCACCCTGGTAGTACTGGCCGCCATTTTTGCCGACCTTATCGCCGATTACGAAACCGTGGTCATCGCCCAGAATCTGTCGGATCGCCTCCAGGGCCCCAGTGCCCAGTACTGGCTGGGCACCGATGAATTCGGTCGGGATATTTTTGCCCGTATGGTCCATGGTACCCGGGTTTCCCTGCTGGTCGGCGTGCTCTCCGTGGGCATTTCCATTGTTATTGGCGGGGGACTTGGTGCCATCGCCGGATACTACGGTGGCCGCCTGGACAACGTGGTCATGAGGGTGATGGACATTTTCCTGGCGGTGCCCAGTATCCTGCTGGCCATCGCCATCGTGTCGGCCCTGGGTGCCAGCCTGATCAACCTGATGCTGGCCATTGCCATCTCCAGTGTGCCCAGTTATGCACGGGTGGTTAGGGCATCGGTACTCTCCATCCGTGACCAGGAGTTTATCGAAGCGGCCCGCGCCATCGGTGCCAGCGATCTGCGGATTATTTTCCGGCATATCATTCCCAACTCCCTGGCCCCGGTCATTGTTCAAGGGGCACTGGGCGTGGCTGTGGCCATTCTGTCCACCGCCGGCCTGAGCTTTATCGGCCTGGGCATTCAGCCTCCAGAGCCGGAGTGGGGCGCCATGCTTGCCGGTGGTCGTCAGTATCTGCGTCACGCCTGGCATGTCACGACCTTCCCGGGACTGGCCATCATGATCACCATTCTGGCCCTGAACCTGCTGGGGGATGGACTGCGTGATGCCCTGGATCCACGCCTGAAGCACTGAACAGACAAACGGGAGTCGTCGTAAAGAACAACGGCTCCCGAGATGCCGTATTAGGGAATAGTTTTTATGTCAGAGCAGACAGAACACGTCGATACACAGAATCTGTTGTCTGTTGAAGACCTCAGTATTGTTTACGAGGCCGATGGCGAAGTGACCCACGCCGTCAGCGGGCTCAACATCACCCTGAAAAAGGGTGAAACCCTGGGACTGATTGGTGAAACCGGCGCCGGTAAAACCACCACGGCCCTGGGCATTATGGGCCTGGTGCCCAACCCGCCAGGGCGTATTGTCAACGGCCGGGTGATCTTTGAAGGTGAAGACCTGCTGCAGACCTCTGAGCAGAAGATGCGCCAGGTCCGGGGTAACAAAATCTCCATGATTTTCCAGGACCCCATGACCTCCCTGAACCCGGTGATGACCGTAGGTGACCAGATTGCCGAAGTCATCCTGATCCACCAGGACGTCAATAAAGAAGAGTCCATCAGCAAGGCCAGGGAGATGCTGGAAATGGTGGGCATTCCCGGTGCCCGGGCCGGTGATTACCCTCACCAGTTTTCCGGCGGCATGAAACAGCGGGTGGTGATCGCCATCGCCCTGGCCTGTAACCCCGACTTGCTCATCGCCGATGAACCCACCACGGCCCTGGACGTCACCATCCAGGCCCAGGTACTGGATCTGATGAAGGAGCTGAAGACCAAGTACAACACCGCCATGATCATGATCACCCACGACCTGGGTGTGGTCGCCCAGGTATGCGACAAAGTCGCCATTATGTACGCTGGCGAAGTAGTAGAGAGTGGTGATATCCGGGATGTCTATGAAAATACCCAGCATCCCTACACCAAAGGCTTGTTCGGTTCCATCCCCGACCTGGAAAGCACTGCCCGACGACTCAAGCCCATCAAGGGCCTGATGCCGGACCCCACTCACCTGCCAGGGGGATGCAAGTTCCACCCCCGTTGCCCGGAAGCCACCGCAACCTGCTCAACCGCCATGCCAGAGCCGGTGATGACGGAGTCGGGCCACACCGCCCGCTGCCTGAAGCTGCATGCCATGGCGGAACCATCTGAATCAATCAGGGCACAGGGATAACCGCATGTCAGACGTCATACTGGAAGTCACAAACCTCAAAAAGCATTTTGACACTCCCAAGGGCCTGCTCCATGCGGTAGACGGTGTCACCTTCTCCATTGAAAAGGGAAAAACCCTGGGTATCGTCGGCGAATCCGGCTGTGGTAAATCCACCACCGGCCGGGTCATCCTGCGCCTGCTGGAAGCCACCAGCGGCGATATCCGCTTTGAAGGAGAGGATATCCGCCAGTACGATAAGGCCAGGATGAGGCAGCTCCGGGAAGATATGCAGATTATCTTCCAGGACCCCTTTGCCTCCCTGAACCCCCGCATGACCGCCAGCGAAATCATTGGTGAGCCACTGATCATTCACAAGATGGTCAAGAGTAAACAGGAGCTCACCCAGCGAGTGGACGAGCTGATGGAACTGGTGGGGTTAAGCCCGAGACTGGTGAATACCTACCCTCACGAGCTGGACGGAGGAAGACGACAAAGAATAGGTATTGCCCGGGCTCTGGCACTGAACCCGAAGTTCATTATCTGTGATGAACCGGTCTCGGCGCTGGACGTGTCCATCCAGGCCCAGATCCTCAACCTGATGCAGGACCTGCAGGAAAAGCTGGGGCTGACCTATATTTTCATCACCCATGATCTGTCGGTGGTCAAACATTTCTCTGATGAAATCGCCGTGATGTATCTGGGGCAGTTGATTGAGAAGGCACCAGCCCAGGAGCTTTTCAAAAAGCCATCGCACCCCTACACCCGGGCACTTCTGTCGGCCATTCCTTCCACTCATCTTGACCACAAGATGGAACGGGAGGTACTGGAAGGAGAAATTTCGTCACCGGTCAATCCGGCACCCGGCTGCCGCTTTGCCCAGCGCTGCCGTTACGCCACCGACCAGTGTACCGCCAGGGATATTGACTTGAAGGAGATCAGTGACGGGCATTTCGTCGCCTGTCGTATGATGGATGAATCGCTTCATTAATGGATAAGAGAAAGCCGGTCAGGTGCTCCCTTCACCTTCACCCTCACCCAAACCCTCTCCCAAAGGGAGAGGGCTTTAATAGTTTGCACCGCCAAACCCTCTCTCCCTCTGGGAGACGGCTTCAAAGGTTTGCACTGTCTAACCCCCTCTCCCGGCTGGGGTGAGGGCTTTAAAGGTTTGCACCGCTATACCCCCTCTCCCTTTGGGAGAGGGCTGGGGTGAGGGAAAACAGGCGGAAACATCAAAACCAGCCACCAAAGCCTCGATATAACCTATACAAATCTCCCCTGCAAAGACAGGCATTCATCCAATGATTAATTAATAAACAAAACCGGAAACAGAAAATAACCCGTATTATTATCACATTCTGTTAATAACTGATTGATTTCGACCGAATAGTAAATCCTCCTTTTAAATTGATTCTTCTCCGTACAGAGAAGCGTTTATTTATTGATCTTTGTCAACACTCGGGCACTGGTCTTTCGTTAACCTGAAAACGTTGAGCGTTAATCCCTCCTGCTGTTTTTCCCGGAATGTTCAAAGCTTTTTGCAATCGCCCTATTGTCCCAACAGGTTGATTCAACTTGTCTGGCGCATTCGATTGAAACCTGCAGTTAATGATTTCAACAACTCTTTTTATTTAATATCCACTGACAGTTAATTGGTCATTTTTAACTCAATTATGAACAGGCTCGATTCTCATTCAAATGAGAAAATCGGCATTGGCAGTTATCTCTCATTATTATTTGCCATTGTCTTTTTCTCCGGTTTATTGCAAAGCACTCAGTGGTGGGGGGTATTTGATTTCACCACCCTCAACGGTACTTTTGGCTCCATTATGGGCGGAGGCAATTTCCGTGGCACTGGCGGCAGCGGTGCCCGTGATGGCTTTATATTTGCCCTTACCCTGGTTCCCACCTGTATGTTTGCCCTGGGCATGGTTCGAATCTTCGAGCACTTTGGCGCCCTCGAAGCAGCCCGCAAGCTGCTGACCCCCGTGCTTCGTTTTCTGATGGGCATTCCCGGTGTCTGCGGCCTGACCCTGATTGCCAGCCTGCAGAACACCGATACCGGTGCTTCCATGACCCGACTGCTGCGGGAAAAAGGAGAACTGAGCAATAAAGAGATGCACATTTTTACCGCTTTTCAGTTTTCCTGCGGTGCCAGCATCGTCAACTTCATGGGCTCCGGAGCAGTACTGCTGACGCTGACCAACCCCGATGGTTCCCTGGCGGTACCAGCCTCAATCGGTACGATCCTCGGAGTTATTTTTATCTGCAAAATGGTTGGCGCCAACGTTCTCCGGCTTTACCTGAATCACCTTGAACGCAAAGGCTCCTTCCAGTCTGAAGAAAAAGCATCGGTTAAAATGGAGGCCGCCCATGGCTGAGAATGCACAAAAGCCAATGCTCACAGATATTTTTGTGGGCGGAGCCAAAGAAGGCTGGAATATGGGCGTGGGGAGCATTATCCCCAATGTGATGATGGCCTTTATTGTCATCAAGGCCCTGAGCATCACCGGTGCCATGGAACTGTTTGGCAACCTGTTTGCTCCGGTTATGGCGCTGTTTGGAGTCCCCGGAGAAGGCGCTGCGGTTCTGATGGCGGCCTTCATGTCCGCTGGCGGCGGTGTCGGAGTGATGATCAGCCTGTTCTCGGAAGGCATTCTTTCCGGTGAACACCTGGCCATTCTTGCCCCTGCCAACTACCTGATGGGCTCTACCGTACAATACGCCGGTCGTCTTCTTGGGGTGGTCAACATTGACGGTCGTTTTTATCCCCTGATGTTTGGACTGGTCACTCTCAATGGCCTGGTTGCCATGCTGCTGATGAGAGTGCTCATATGACGATCAACTGGAAAGCGCTGTTCGTTAACCACATCGAACAGTTAAACGAACGCTACGCCAGTGCTCTGCAAACTTGCGGGCTGGATGCGCTGGTTATCCACTCCGGAGCGGAGAAAACCCGCTACCTGGATAACAAGGTCTACCCATTCTGGGCCCATACCCATTTCCGTCAGTGGGTGGCAGGTGACTCTAACCCACACTGTCTTCTGGTGATTCGTCCTGGCCACAGGCCTGTTCTGGGCTGGTATCAACCCAGGGATTACTGGCACGCGCCGGCTCAAATCCCCGATGACTATTGGGTGGATTCATTCAACATCGAAGTGATCCGTACTCCGGAGCAGCTCCAGAACCTTCTTCCTGAAGGCTGTGCCAACCTGGCAGCCCTGGCAGAAAACGAAACGCTGATGGCGGACTGGGGAATTGACTCAATTAATCCGGAAAAACTGCTTCATGCCCTGAACTGGCATCGTGCCTATAAAACCCCCTATGAACAGGAGGTCATTCGCCAGGCAAACCGGGTTGCGGCCAAGGCCCATAAGGCCGCTGAGAAAGCCTTTTACCAGGGCCATTCAGAACTGCAGATCCTGCTGGCTTACCTGCAGGCTGCTGACCACCGGGAGTGCGAACTGCCCTTCCCCGCTACGGTTGCCCTGAATGAAAGGGCATCCACTTTGCACTGCAGCGGTTACCGGAGAACTCCGGTGGAGGAGAAACGATCCTTCCTGATCGATGCGGGAACCACTGTGCGACACTATGTTGCCGATATTACCCGGACCTACGCCGCACAGCCGGGTCTGTTCGCTGACCTGGTTGAGCGGATGGATAAAGAGCTGCTGGAGATCATTGATACCCTGAAACCCGGCGTTCACTACACCCATGTCCATGAAGACATGCACCGTCGTATTGCCGGGATGCTCAGTGACTTCAATATTGTCAAAGGCTCCGCTCAGGAGATCCTTGATAAGGGATACACCCGAACCTTCTTCCCCCACGGCCTGGGCCACTTCATCGGCATCAACTGTCATGATGTGGCAGGATGGCAACTGGATATAGACGGTAAGGACGCCGGTCAACACCCACAACACCCTTTCCTGCGTTTACAGCGCACACTGGAGCCAGGAATGATGTTCACGGTCGAACCCGGGTTGTACTTTATTGAGACCTTGCTGGAAGAACAGGAAGGTAACCCGGATTTCAACTGGGAGCTGATTGACCAGTTGAGGCCTTATGGCGGTATCCGTATTGAGGACAATATCCTGATTACGGAAGACGGGAATGAAAACCTCACCCGCCCCGCCTTTGCAGAGCTGGATTAACCTGCAGACAGGCGGATCAGGCGACAACATTGACCCTGGTCAGTGAAGTGCTTATTCACTGGATTCAGAATGCAGATGTTGTTTAAAGAAAATAAGTTCGTCCATCACTGTGTAATTGAACAACAGTGATGGGCAATTCCACCCCTTCCACTCAGCGCAGTTTGATCATGAAAACCGGGGCCTATCTGCAAATATCCCTGACCAGCCTTCGGGCTGCCCTTGGCCTGTTTGGCGGCCGCTGCCTGTCTGTATATTACGGCTGAACTCAGTCAGTTCTCTGACGCTCTTCCGATCTTCAAAGAAAAGAGCTTCCGGGGCCGGTCAGCATTTCTGCTGTTTACCGGCGCATTCATGCACTCCAGAAAAGTGCCTGTTAAGCCTTTAAAAAAGGCAAACCTGACTGAATCACCGCCATGAAAATCAATCACTACTGGCTGGCCGACACCGTCGCACTGATCACTTTTACCGTGGTCACCGGCCTATTTATCGAGATCGCGATTGTCGGAATGACACTGCGGCAATCTTTGATGTCACGCTTGATGTGCCAGCCACTGAATATCACCCTTGGTCGTATATATGGGCTTTACCGTGACCGGATCATCGGGGGATTCTGCAGAAAAAGCAGAAACCGGCTGAAAGAAACCCTGGGGGATGTTTTCGCCTATGTCACCTTCCAGCTGCCCCTTTACATCGGCATTCTGATCCTGGTTGGCATGGACCTGCAGGGGATTATTGCCGCTTCCATCAGTCAGGTTATCGCCCTGCTGATTCTAGGCGCCCCCTATGGTCAGTGGCTGGAATTTGTCCGCAGGAAAATGGTGCATACGCCACTGCCTGCCAAAACCTAGCACAGGAAAGGGCCTGTGCCCAAACAACCTCTCGGTGATGGCCGGGCTCTGATCGCTTCTGTGCCTTTTTCAGTTGCGCTTCACTACGTTCAGCGGCAACCTACGTAAACGAGCGCAACAAAAGCCGGGAAGAGGGATAATCCCCCGTAGTCAATGCTCACTTAGTGGTCCGGGGAGTATACTCCTGCCTGGAGAGAATCATCATTTCCATCCCCTATAACAATCACATCCGTTGATCTCCCTTCTTTTCTAATAACCATTCGGAACCCAAAATATGGAGTCTACAGTTGCGGCTGCCGGAAGCGAGCCTTCCCGCTCACGGCCTGGCTTTCTTGAAATCGTGGAGCGCGTGGGGAATGCGCTTCCCAACATCACAATGCTGTTCATTTATGCACTGATCCTATGCATGGTTTTCAGCTTTGGCCTTTCCTATATTCAGTTTGACTACGTTCACCCCCTTAGTGGTGAGCCTGTTACTGTCAACAATATGTTTGCCCCCGACCGCCTGGTCAGTTTTGTACTTTCTATGGTTCATAACTTCGTTAATTATCCCCCCCTGGGAATGACCATTGTGGCGACTCTGGGCATTGGCATTGCCGAAGGGTCCGGGTACGTCGGGGTCCTGATCCGCAAAATGCTGAAATTAACGCCATTAAATCTGCTCACCCCCTCCATTGTTTTAATTGCCATTTTTTCCCATATCGTTTCTGACAGTGCCTATGTGATCCTGATGCCGGTATCAGCCATGATGTTCTATGCTTCCGGAAGACACCCACTGGCGGGCATAGCCGCAGCATTCGCAGGGCTGGCCGGAGGCTTTACCGCCAGCTTTACCCCTTCCATTATTGATCCCATCATGCAGTCATTTACCCAGGATGCGGCCCGGATCATAGACCCTGCCTACAACGTCAACGTGCTCTGCAACTATTTTGTCAGCCTCGGTGGGACAGCAGGAGTCCTCCTGGTCTGCTGGCTGATCACGGACAAGTGGGTTGAGCCCAGGTTAAACACGTTGTGGCCTGTGGACAGCAAGGTCGATACCCGGGAGATCGACAGCAAACTCACGCTTGAACAGAGCCGGGCTTTCTCAAAAGCCTCCATGGCCCTGCTGATATTCGGTGCGCTGGTCTTTATTCTGGCATTTCCCCAGGACTCCATTCTCCGAGCACCCGATGGCACCCTGACTTCACCACAAGCCCCGATCATGCAGGCCATCGTCCCCCTTCTGCTGGTCGTCTTTTCCCTGCCAGGGCTGATCTACGGTTATTCAGTCGGTACCTTCAAAAGCGCAAATGATGTTACCCAGTCCATGGAAAAAGTGGTAACAACGCTGATCGGCTTTATTGTTTTTGCTTTTTTCTCAGCACAGTTTCTCTATGCCTTCAAAGTCTCCAATATCGGTACCCTGATTGCCGTTTCCGGGGCTGAGTTCCTGAAAATGCTGGCCATGCCTGCGGGTTTGACCGTCAGCGGGATTATCTTGCTGACCGCCCTGCTGAATTTCATTATTACCTCAGCGTCTTCCAAATGGGCCATTCTGGCTCCCATTTTTGTCCCCATGCTCATGGCAGTGGGCATTTCGCCGGAACTGACCCAGGCCGCCTTCCGGATTTCAGATTCCTCCATCAACGTGTCCACCCCGATGTTCGCATTTTACCCACTGATCATTATGTACTGTCAGAAGTATGTGAAAAACACCGGTGTCGGAACCCTGGTTGGAATGATGCTTCCCTTCAGCCTTGGACTGCTTATCGTTCTGACAGCAACCCTGTTTATTTTCTGGGGGCTGGGTATTCCTCTTGGATTTAATTCCGGCTACACCTACACACCCGGTCTTTAATGCCCCCTCTGGATGTCCCTTAACCTGTTCAACCCGACGGTAGCCCGTCAAGGGGCATCCTGTTCAGCCGTTACAGTGATCATCAGAGATCAAGGTCATTTATGGATATCAGAACAACACTTCAAGAGCGTTTTATTCGCTACCTGTCGGTCACCAGCCAGAGCCGGTTCGGGCAGTCCGCAGTCCCCTCCACAGAAGGTCAGGCCCTCCTGGTCAGCAAGCTCCACCGGGAGCTTGTGAACATGGGCGTCACTGACTGCCTTGTCAGTGAACACAGTGTCCTGACCGCCAGGATTCCAGCCAACGCTTCCGCGGCCTCCATTGGTTTTGTTGCCCATGTGGATACCGTGGATGTCGGCCTGAGCCCGGATATAAAGCCTCAGCTGCTTCACTATACAGGCCAGGACATCGTCTTGAACGATGAACTGGGCATCACCTTCGATAAACAGGCCCATCCCGAAATCGACCGCTATCGGGGCGATGATATCTTCTTTTCCGATGGGACCAGTGTGCTGGGAGCAGATGACAAAGCCGCCATTGCCATCATCATGACCCTTGTGGAAAAACTGATGACCACGGATATGCCCCATGGCGAGATTCATATCGCCTTTGTTCCGGATGAAGAAGTCGGGCTGAAAGGCGCCAAAAAAATAGACCTTGCCAGATTCAATCCCGATTACGCTTATACCCTGGACTGTTGCGAGCTGGGAGAGGTGGTGTATGAAACCTTTAATGCCGCCCATGCCCGGATCGACATCAAGGGGGTCACGGCTCACCCCATGTCGGCAAAAGGCGTGCTGGTCAACCCTCTGCTGGTGGCCAACCATATCATCAACCAGTTTGATCCACTGGCAACCCCGGAGCATACCAGTGAACGGGAAGGTTATGTGTGGTTTACCGACCTCACTGCCAATGCCTCAGAGGCCACTCTGCTGGTAGCCATCCGTGACCATGACAAAAAGCAGTTTGAAGAAAAAAAGCAGGCCCTGAAAGAGGCAGTTCATCAGACGGGAAAAGCCTACCCTCGGGCCGAAATCACCTGTGACATTGATGATATCTACGCCAATATCGCTAACAATGTCGACGCATCACATCCCGCCATCAAAGCCATCTACCGGGCATTTGAGCAATTGAACATCAAGCCCTTAACCCTTGCCATGCGCGGTGGTACCGATGGGTCTGCTTTATCAGCCAGAGGACTGGTGACACCCAACTACTTTGTTGGAGCCCATAACTTTCATACCCGTTATGAATTTCTTCCCATGTCCTCATTTGAAAGCTCATACCGGGTAACCGAGCAATTAATCAGAAACAGTATTGAGTCTGGCCAGTGAAGCGCTGAATCTCCGGATTCAGCGCTTCACTACGTCCAGCAGCAACCTACGTAAACGTTACAATATTTCTGGAATGCAGTAGGTTGCTGCTACTGGCCGGACAGGTGTCTGGTATCCTGTTTACCATTGACATGGGGGCAGGGGACGAATATCTCGGGCTATTTCTGAAGGCATTTGTGGTCATGGCAATCCTTTCCGCAATCGCCGTTACCTTCGTGAAAGAATCGCCATTCTGGCGCCAGCATAACCAGAAATCAGGCCAGATGGCCCTTTCCGGCTCTCCATAAATCCGGTTTTTTAATAAAACGGAAGCTGCAGGCTGACAGGTCAAAACCTGTCAGCCTGGATACCCGGCACAGATAGCCCCGCGAGGAAAAGCAACTGAGGCTGATACAACGGTGGGTTAAATATCATACCATTGATCAAGCCAGGGTTTCTGAGCCTCAAGCAACTCATCAAACATGGCATGACACTGTTCAAGTGTACAAGACATCCCGGTTACCGGATCCATCGCTAATGCCTGTCTGGCTGCGGGAAGATGACCGCTTAAAGCAGCCTCAACCACCAGCTCCTGCACATTGATATTGGTTTTATTCAAGGCCGCACAGGCTGTTGGCAAGGGACCCACTTCTACAGGGTGAAGACCCTCAGCATCGACATGAATGGGGACTTCAACCATGCAGTCCGCGGGCAAATTCGCAATCAACAGTCCGTTATCCGTTTGGTTAGGCAAATTACCATTGATTCGCACGCCCTCACCCGTGAGCATGGCTTCAATTAATTTGGGAGCATTCAGCATATTCCGCTCAATACGGAATGGCTGCTCCCCTGCCAGCTGACGTTCCACTTCCAGCCGGGCTCTGGCGTGAACTTTCTCTTCCAGTTCCAGTAAATTCCATCGCTGGGGCAGGAAATGATTGATCATGGCTTCATTTTTACGGAACCAGGGCACATAGTCAGACATATGCCAGTGATTTTCTGTACACCAGTAATCAAACATCTTGAGCACTTCACAACGCACGCCATCACTGGCATAGGCTTTTTTGTTTTGTGGTAGTTCCCGAATCGCCGGATACAGATCCTTGCCCTGATAGCTCACCTCCAGCAGCCAGGTCATATGGTTGATACCACCAAACGTATATTCAAAGTCTTCCGGTACATCATGGTACATCAAGGCCTGCCAGGCCTCCGGGCTATGGGGGTGCTCCACCCAGGGCCCCACTCCAAGATAACCTGCCAGCTGAGCAGCGGTATAACGAACGCCGTAACACAGCCCGATACAACGGATAGATGTCGCTTTATTAACGGCCCAGGTCAGTGGTGCCAGAGGGTTGGCATAGTTCAGCAGCAGCGCATCAGGACAGACTTCTTCCATATCCCGTGCCACTGAAAGGGTTGGCGGAATTTGTCGTAAAGCCCTGAAAATGCCTCCTGGACCGAGGGTATCGCCTACCTCCTGGTTAACCCCGTATTTTTTTGGAATGTCCACCTCCAGTCGCCAGGGCTCGAGTCCTCCCACCTGAATAGCACTGACCACAAAATCAGCATCTGTCAGCGCTTCTTTCTGATTCGTGGTCATAGTCAGGGTAACCGGTACAGCCGCCTGCTCAACCATAAGGCCGATCAGGCGATAGGTTTCCTCAAGCTTCTCAAGGTTTAAGTCTTCCAGGACCACTGTTAATGGTGGCAGCGTTCTGCAGGCAAACAGTGCCGACAACAATTGTCGGGTAAACATAATGCTGCCGGCGCCAATAATGGTTAGTTTTTTCATGGACTTTTGTTGACCTCTCTGATTGGCCGGTGCTGAGCTCCCCCTACAGCCCGCCAGGAGGCAGGCCGATATAGCCCAATACCGGTTCAGGTTCTGTTGACATAAGCTTGCGATCTCAGTGGTTCGTAAAGCTGTGTTCCGCAAGGCGGAGCGGGTGCAGGCGTAGCCATCTACGTCAAATCCCGCTCAACGCAGTCGGAAGGCAGCTTTACGAACCACCCGAAGGGCTCAACCGGGAGCGTTTGTGAACTGCGTTGCGATTACTTGAAAGACATGGGTATTCCTGCGCAATCGCGCCTTGCCACAATCGCTCCCGGTTGAGCTGAGCCCGCAGTCTTATGTCAGCAGAACCTGGCATTCGAATTATTTTTGCAGGTGTTTTGTATAATAAAGTGGTTATTTCCCCGGCTTTTTAAAGGCCAGGGCGTAGCTGGATACCGAAGCGATAATAATCAGGCCATAGACCATACGGGTCCAAAAGCCCGATAACCCACCGGCAATAATGCCCGCCTCGATCATGCCAATAATGATGGCGCCAATTAATGTTCCGGACAGGGTACCCTCCCCACCAAAAACGGAAGTACCGCCTATAAAAACCGACGCAAATACCAGCAACATGTAACCTTCGCCCTGGGTTGGCCACCAGGAGCCCATTTCATTGCAAACCATCACCCCCACCAGTGCACTGACAGCCCCCATCAGTACAAACAGGCCAGTCCGGGTTTTACCCGTAGCAACGCCCATCATTCTGGCCGTTTCCCGGTTATCCCCAATAAAGCGAACATTGTCGCCAAAGCGATGACGGTGGAGCAGGAGGGAACCGGCAACCGCCAGCACGACACACCAGACAGCCTGCATAGGCAGCCAGCCAAACAGCCGACCGGTCAGAACACTGTTCAATACCGTGTCCCGGATCTCTATCAGACTAATGGCAATACCATCCGCCAACAGGGTCGCCAGGCCATACCAGAAAAACTGGGCACCAATCGTAGCAATAATGGAAGGCACACCCAGCCGGACCACCAGCAGGGCATTCAGTAATCCGGCACAGGCTCCAGCGGCTAATGCGATGATTAACCCCAATCCTGCCTGCCCGGTGGCCTCAAAAATGACAGCAAAGATATAACTGGAAAAAGCCATCACGGCAGGAAAGGACATGTCCATTTCCCCTGCCACAATCATCAGGGTCAGTGCCAGGGCTAACATCGCCGGAAAGGGAATACTGGTCATCAGGGACAGGTAGATTCTTGGGGCACCAAAAGTCTCCGGGCTCATCACCAGAAACAGCAACCATAGAATCAACAACAGGGATAAAGTGCCGAGCTTGTAACGATAGGGATAAAGCCTGCGCCAGAGAGGCTCCTTTTCTCCGTAACCGATCGCTTCTGATGATGCAGTGATGGCTTGAGGCTGACTCATCAAACACTCTCCTTATGAGTATATTCACCCCTGGCAATGGCAATCAGCTGCTGGCTGAGGGACTCAAGGGTCATCTCACCAGCACTGCACTCACAACACACTTCACCACGATCAACAAAAACGTAACGATCTGCTACCTCATGGACATGGGCCATATTGTGGCAAATCAAAATACAGGATCGGCCTGAATCCCGTATTTGTCGAATATAAGACAATACTTTGCTGGTTTCACCCAGCGAAAGCGCATTGGTGGGTTCATCGAGAATAATAATATCGGCATCGAAGTGCATGGCCCGGCCAATAGCCAACCCTTGTCGTTCACCACCCGACAATACGCTAACAGGGGAGTCCGGTGAAATACCGACACCGCGAAGGCCTATTTGTTTTAATAACGCTGCTGTAATCCGCTTTTCTTCAGCAATATCAATAAAACCAAACCGGTTTCGTAAATGTCGTCCCACAAACAGGTTGCGCCAGACAGGTTGCTTCTCTGCCAGGGAGCGCTCCTGGTAGACAGTTTCAACACCAAGCGCTCTGGCTCTATTCACATCATATTGATGCCAGCCGATCCGCTTTCCCTGAATACGCAACACCCCGGATTCAGGGCGATGAAGTCCTGAAATCACCTTAATTAAGGTAGACTTACCCGCACCGTTATCACCAAGAACAGCAACGACCTCGCCTTTATTCAGGCTGAACTTAATATCCCGAAGGGCATGAACACCACCAAACCACTTGTTCACGCCCTGCAATTGAAGCAGGGCTGTCATGCTCAACGAAGCCCTTTTTTAGCTAAGGGCGCAACCACATCAATATTGTCACGGGTAATAAAGCCACCTCCGGTATCCACTTCCAGACCTGAGAAGCCAAAACGCTTACTCAAAACCAGCTGGACTACCGGCAAATACCCTTGCAGGAAGGGCTGACCATCCCCAACCAGGTCAACATAACCGCGTTTTACCGCTGCGGCAGTGGCAGGTGACAAGCTGAAACCGGCGGTAATAATCTTGCCAGGCTCCACTCCGGCAGCCCGCAAAAAGTTTTCAAGCTGCCCCGTCAGGGCGCCATGGTCAATCATAATCAGTTTGGTATCGGGGTGACGGGACAGATAAGCGGTCATCAGAGGCATCCCCAGGGTCGGGTCCTTATCAAGCTCGGCACTGATTTCCATATAATCTACCTTTAACCCGGCGTCTTCCAGGGTATCAAGCATGCCCTGGGTAGAGAGCCCGCGGTTAGGCTTACTTTTCAATCCCCAAACCAGGGCACGGTCACCGGCTTTTAATGGAAAACGACGCAGAGTTTCACTGGCAAGCATCTTTCCCCGGGTTCGATTATCTGTCCCGGCATAGCCAAAGCCTTCACTGCGATACTCACCCATCACGCGGGGCAGCTCAGTATCACTGGATGTCACCTGAATACCGCTTTCCCGTGCCTCTGTAATCAATTTGGCAAAGGCATCATCCCCGGGGTGGCCCATGACCACAATACCATCCGGCTTTGAACCCAGGGCTTTATTAAAGTTCTCAATCATTTTTTGAGGACTCCAGTCTGAGTACATAAACCGGATATTACAGCCAAGATCATTACAGGCCTGTTGTGCCCCGTTTTGAACGACAGTGTTATACGCACCACCCACAGGACCTCCGGTATCAAACCAGATATCCATACCTTCACCACTTTTTATCAGTGGGGTGCTTGCAAAAGAATAAGCAGCGGAAAGCGAGCTGACTGACAGAACTGCAGCAGCTAATACTTTGGAGAGTTTCACAAGTTTTCCTTATAACCGTTCAATAGGGTTAAAACAGGATCATTATCTTCACAAAACCCTGCAGCACTAGCTCGGAAATCCCTTAACCTGAACAAATATTGACACAAGTCAGCACAAAAAACAGGAACAAAAAACCATACCCGGAGGTATGGTAATAGTCACATATAGCGCCCCCATCTTTAAAGATGGAGGCCCGCATAAGATGTTAACGAAAAAGGCTGTGAGCCAATTTTGCGTACAAACACAGAATGGGTTACCACAGCCCTTTTTCAACAAACTCCATGAAAACATTTTTCAGATTAGGTATTCACTCTTCAATAAAATTCCGGGCCGATCAGAAGTGACGACGGATAGCCAATTTTAAATAGTGCCGATACTTGGCATCCTCTTCTTCCCCTCCCCAACTTTCTTTGTTCTCTTTTTGAATATAAAGCCGGGCTCTGATGGCATAGTCTTTATTGAGGTGATAGCTGGTATCAAAGCCAATGCGGTGTCTTAACTCATCTTTTTTCAAACCGTTGATATTCTCCTTCTGCCGGTGTAAGCCAATTCTAGTCCAGGGCGTAATGCTGTATTTATCATAGGTCTTCTGGTATTCCAATCTGAGCTGCCACTCATTTTTGACCTCTTCAGAGCCGTCCACAGGATCAATGGCTTCAATCAGGTCATTGGTTTTATTATATTCATTATAAAAAATAACATTGAGTTTCTGGTCAGCGGCTATTTTATAACTAACACCAAATTTGAGTTCATGCTTGTAATCGTTATAGCTTTTCAATGTTTCCGTACTGGCTGATGATCGATCAAAGTCCTTTTTCGGTACGGGAGCCAGGAAACCACCCAGGAAAATAGTCGCTTGGTCAGAGACTGTGTAATCAAAGTTAGGAAAAATACGAATTTCAGACAACGTTGCCTGATTATTATAAACTTCGTGGCGAACACCAATTTTGGGCTTCACTTTAAGTTTCCCATATGTTTTTTCATATCCTGTATAAAACTCATAACGGCCAAAGTTATTATTATCACGCTGTTCACTCTCATCTCGATAAGAGTAACTAAAAGCGCCAGATATATACCAGGGTGAGTGCTCTGACAAACCAAGCTTGTATTCAATATACGGCAGATACAAATCATTGCTGCTATATCTGGAGTTGTACTTTTCAACTTCGCTTCCAATTTCGATATAATCTGCACTAGCAGCCAAAGAGTTCGCAAAAACCCCAGCTGCAATCAATAACCTGACGACCTTCTTCATTGTTTCAACCCCATTCATTTTTATGCACGTCTTCGCTAAACGCTTAATCAACTTCATCAAAATAATGCACACTAATTATTTACAAACAATGCATTATTAATACCCACCAAGAATTTTCATCCAAAAAATAAGATATGATTTTCAAGGCCATAAAGAAAACAATACCTTACGGCCCCGACTGCTGATCAAATATGACCGTCGAATCAGCTACTCAAATCCTTGATTTCCCCACTGCCTATATCCAGCCTAAAGTGGTCACTGGGATCCCCATTAAGAAACGCTGACAGCGTTTCGAATATTTTCCCAAATCTGTTTTGGAATACGCTCATGAATGGCGAGTTATCGGAAATCCTGTTGTTTTGCCAAGTCAGCAGATAAGGACTGCTTTTTAACTCGCGGGCTATCAGCTCATACTCACGAAGCCTTTCCTGGCTGATATCTCTGAGAGCAAGCTGGTCAGCATTACGCAGACGGTAAAAGTCCACTGCCAGGTCATATCCACTCCATTGATCCAGTGCTTTCAGCCTGGTGTTTTTCGAAGCCAGAAGCACCTGCACTTCATCTTCGGCTTTCTGCCACTGATGTTTAAAGGATTCAGACTCGGCTTTCAATCGCTTCAAGTCAAAGCCTGCACGCTTGACCTGCCCCAGGCTCACACTGTTAGACAGTCGTGAAAGAATCAGTATATCTTTACCTGTAAACTGGAAGAGCATGTTTCTCAGGTCTTCTGGCCACTCTTTTGGCAAAAAACGCATGCGGGTTAACTCAGCAATATGCCAGTTGGTAAACTCCCGATAGTTTTTCGATTTCAGGATATCAGGGTTCCATAGCTTGTTGGATTCCATGGCCTTCAGGTGAAGATATTCCTGTTGATAATGCTCGAACAGTTCATCAAAGCGAGGCACATTGTCCAAAACAACCGTTTTTACCTCTATCTGATCGCCAGCATCAATGCTCATCAGCTTGTAGGCCGGAACATACGCAGCCATTGAAGGTGCCTGGATATTGAACAAGAACTTACCATCGTCGTATTTGTGAACACCCGTATCATTGAAGTGCATATGCCCACCCACATGAACTTTAATGCCGGCTTCAGCCAGAGCGCGAGTCACATCATCCCTGGGGCTACGCTTCAACTGGAAATTGCCCTCCCCAAACAACTCTGTCAGAGTGTCCGATGCGCCATTATAAAACTCGCTCATTGGGAAATGACTAAACGCCACCAGCTGCTTCCCTTCTATTTCAGCCCGCCTGGCCACATCTTTCATCCACTCGATAACCTGCTGCTTATGGGTCAGCATTTTGTTGTAACCAGCGTTACCAGAACCATCAAAGTTGCCGGGATGCTGTGGATTGCTGGTATCGGCTATTGCCTTTGGTATATAAACGTTGGCGTCAATGGCCATTAACCACAAGCCCTTGACAGGCTCTACCAGATAACTGGTATCGGGTACCATAAAGCAGTTGGTATAACTGCTCTTTCGATATTTACCGCCAGTGCCCTCATGGCAGATCTCATACATCCTTTTTTCGTAAGAGGACTGATTAAGCGCCTGCTTGAAGTCGTAGTGGTTTTCATCATAGGTGCTGTAAGGGGTTTCCCAATAGAGGTATTTCTTCTGTGGGAAAAAACCATAATCCGACAGGGTACTGACCAGGCCTTCATACCCCTGATGTAGCACTTCCTCAGTACAAATGGTTGCCAACTCGTGACCCGCATCAACTGTCGTCCATGATTGACTGTAGCCCTTACACTCATTAGCTCCCCTGCTGAAGATGCGCTGTTCCTTTCCGCCGCGCCCAAGGTAGTCGCTTTTTCCTGCGGGCAGATTATAGGGACGCACGGGGTCATGATTACCGGGCGCCGCAAAAAACACCAGTCCGTGATCATCAGCGTAGCGTCGCAGGATTTTTTCCAGCCCCCGAACATGCACCGGTTGGCCATCATCGGAAAAATCGCCTGGCAGAGCAACGTACTTAACGCCTCTTTTAACCACATCATCAAGAGCGGCCAACAGTGCAAAGTAGTTTTCGTTGAACAGTCGAGTAGAGGTCAATTGGGCGTGCATGGTCCTTATGGTAGCCTTTTGCCCACTTTTGCTGTTGGAAATCCCCTTGAATGAACCGTCTCTAAAATCACCATAAATATCATGAAAATGAATATCAGGCATAAAAGCGATTTGAACGGGCTCCATGTTTTTATTCAATGACTGAAGCTCGTTGGCTTGTACCGGGCCAGGCTCTGATACCTGATCGGAATGTTGGATGCCCTGGCAGCCTGAAAGGAAGGCAACCAATGCCACTGACAAAGCCCCCCGGATGGGACTGGACAGAGACATTAGAGAAACCGGTGTTTTTTGATCAAGCAGTGCTTTACTTGCACTTTTCATTGTACAGACTCCCCCTGGAGACAATGATTCAGTCAATCCAGAACTTTATTTCTGTCTTAAAATATTCTTGATGTGTATTTGATCCGTTAATGCCGCGATATAAACGACAGCTAATTATTTTTTAGTTCAATATTAATTATCTTAAAATTGGCTGACCAACAGCCAGCCAATCCGTGTTTTTTCACCGTAGTCACGCCGGTGCTGCAACGCTGTATTTTTCTTCCAGCCGTTCCTGGACTTTATCCAGCTCTCCACCGTTCAATCGATACCATTTGCGGTAAATCAGATAAGAAATAAGGCAGAGCAGAGTAGGCGCAATGTAAATAGCCTGGAGGCCAGCAATGGTTTCAGCGGTCTGTACCTGGTTTGGCACATAGTCAATCATGGTCAGACTGATGCCCACCAGAAAGCCTGTCAGAGCGCCGGTACACTTGATCACCAGGGTATGGGTGGAGTAAGAAATACTCTCGGCACGAATAC
Organism: Endozoicomonas sp. Z74; assembly: GCF_057680865.1. Taxonomy (NCBI): domain Bacteria; kingdom Pseudomonadati; phylum Pseudomonadota; class Gammaproteobacteria; order Oceanospirillales; family Endozoicomonadaceae; genus Endozoicomonas; species Endozoicomonas sp. Z74. The sequence goes on along the minus strand of NZ_JBLYZI010000023.1, from coordinate 21,304 downwards.
CCAGTTTATAGTCTCCGTAATCCACGGTATCCGCCACCATCAACAGCACCATCAACCAGTAAAGTGCATTGGACAGGCCGAAGGCAATACCTGAAATAGCAATAAGCAGTCTGGAATCAGGGGCAAAGTTGGCGGCTATATACAGTACTCCGGCAGACACAACCGGCATTATGATGGATGCAGAAAACACGGTACGTCGTCCAAAAATGTCAATCAACCGGGTAAAAACCAGTAGTGAGCCAACCCCGAAAATACCGGCCCAGAGCATGTAAGTGGAAAACAGGTTGTTGTCACCCAGAACATAGGTATAGAAATAAAGATTGAGGCCACTGGTCATATTCACAGCAATGTTAAACAGCAGGGCCAGCACCAGCAAAATAACAAACTGGTCATTTTTGAAGATCAGTTTCATAGCATCCTTGAGATTAAAGGCCGCCGTCGTTTCTTCACTGACTTCAAATGACTCCTTTGTCCAAATGCAGGTAACAACTGCACTGATCACTGCCAATCCGGCGGCAATCAAAGCAAACAGCATATATCCCTGGCCATCATCCCCGCCCCCCAGGAATTTGACGGCCATAATGCCCGTACCGCTGGCCAGATACCCACCCAGTGAGGCACAGAGCCTCGGGTAAGGCATTAACCTTTCCCTTTCCCACTTGTCCAGGGTAATGGTCGGGATCATTGACCAGAACGGTGCATCCAGCAGAGTGTAGGTCATTCCCCAGCCAATATAGGTGATTGCTATAAATACCAGCTGCTGTGAGCCAGAGAAGTTGTGGGCGGAAAAGAGAGCAATAATAAACAGGGCATTGAGGATATTACCAACCAGAATCCAGGGTTTGTATTTTCCCCATCGTGACCGGGTTTTACTGACAATGTACCCCAGCATCGGATCGTTCACCGTATCCCAGATGCGGGCAAAAAGGAAAACGGTGCCAATAAACGCGGCGGAAACCCCAACGATGTCGGTGTAGTAAAAGAACAGGAAGGTGTTAATGACCGCCAGACCAAAGTCTTTACCAAACCCACCAAACCCATAGGACAATTTGGTGGTTAAACTCACTTTATGAGCTTGTTCAGAACTCATGACTCCCCCTTATACCCGTCGCCTTTCAAGTTGCTACTTTGTTGGCTGCAATCACTCTCCCCAGTCACTTAGTTCATCTAAGCTCCTGGGGGTTCACTCTTTTGCCGTCGCGTAGCAACTTGAAATCCTTTGGGTATAGACTGGTTCAGAATGAAATTTCCCCTTCACCAACCGGTGCCGGAAATTTCCCGTCGTCTTTGCTTTTTTGATGGGGCCTGCAGCCATTACAATGACAGCAGGCTCAGATTAACCCATTGCCAGTGACAGATACCCGGATTCAGGAACAGGAATCTCATTCAGCCCCTTATCCAGACTCAGCAGCTCCTCTCTAACCACACGACCAAGGCAGTCCACGACCCGGGCTTCTACCATTCCTGCCACTGTACTTTTCACAACCAGGGACTCTTCCATTGCCCCGTTCACCAGAATGATCTCGCGCTCCCCTGTGGAGAAAATATCCACTACCATACGGGCATGAACGCTAATGATCTTTTGACTGCCCAGCTGGCTTTCAATAACCGGGTACTGCATTTCAGGATAAACAGCCCTTAACTTGCCCTTGAGCAGAAGCGCCCGGTTTGCCCGCCAGAAACCCAGCCAGTGCCGGATCATCTGCCGATGCGTTTCTGACAGTTCTTTTATGTCCGGTGAGATCTGGGGAACAGAAAACAGGGTATTGATAAAGTGCAGGCTGGCACTTTCTGCAGAGTCCCCGGGGGACCAGATAAACATATCGGAATGAACCGCAGTGTTTCCGGAAAAGAGCCGGAGATCCATGATACTCATGCGGTTCATGATGGAGTCGTTGGGACAGTCGTGAACTCGAAACATGTTGCCGTACTTGCGGATCATCGGACCGATGTAACGCTGGCGAAACTCGATCATAATGCTCGGCCTGATGGCGGTCAGCGCCTTGCGGACCCCCATCATCAAGGCATCAACCGCTTCCGGCAGAGATTCTGTATCACGGTCCTGATCAGGTTCAAGAGCCCGCCCCTGGGCAGAGGCCATATTGAACTCATCGATAAAGTCCAGCTTCAGGCCATCCAGCCCATAGTCTTCAACAACACGGCAGTAGGTGTTAATCAGATACTCACGCACTTTTGGGTATCTGGGATCAAGTGTTCCCGTCTGGTTCTGCTCACTGTAGAACAACAGGTTATCTTTGAATTCATTCCAGATTTTGCAACCCTGCCCGATAAAAGGCACGCTGAGCCAGAGCATGTATTTCATGCCCATTGCCTGTACCCTGGCGACGTGGCCTTCCATATCCGGAAAACGGCTCAGGGCAACCTGCCAGTCACCACAAAAGCGGTAGCCGCGGTTATTGTCTTCTGTCTGCCAACCATCATCGAGAATGATCGTCCCACAGCCCATTTCCGATGAAAGACGACATTGATCTTCGATTTCCTGTTGATCCAGATTCTGATGGAAGCTGTACCAGGTTGAGTACACAGGCTCCAGGGCCGAATCAGGAACCGGCATCTGGTCATTGCCCAGCACCTCTTCATACCAGTGGGCCATGCTTTCAATCGCTTCATAATAGGGTATGCAGCGGATATCCAGACGCAATGTTCCCTCATAGCAGGTACGAGGTGCCGACGGTTCGCTGAATAACCGCATGCGGATGCGACCGACACGGTCTTCTTCATAGGCTCCGGCATGAACTTTTACACTTTCTCTGGCATCTGAAAATGCAAAGCCCAGTCGGTTTTCACCCGTCTGGCTATAGAAGCACCCCACCGGCGCAACCTGGCTGATCTGGCTGTCATAGTGTGGCCACCATTCCGGAATGCCTTTGTTGCGTATGGACTTTGGATGCCCATGAATACAGGGAGTCCAGCAGGAGTGGATATTGATAAAAGGAAAATGGACATCAACGATAGTTTCAGGGAAAACCACCGATTCTTCAGAAGCAATGTGAAAATCAATAAAAAGAATATTCCCTTCCCTGCGCTCAGAATGACTCATGCTCAATGAGCCTGAGCTCTGGGGCATGAACCAATTCACCGACAGTTGTTCAATATGAAACAGTGCTTCCACGAAATAGCCTCAGATCGGATCCTGTTCCCCCCAGAGGCTTGCATACAAACCTTGCTGGCCGGGGAACCTGGATTAACTTCGGTGTCGTATGTATCCGGAGCAACAGCTCGGGAACGAACACCACCCAGCGAACACCTGTTCCTTATGATAGCGAGAACACGTGTTCGCCTCATCCGATATTCAGGCTGAAAGTAAACAAACTGTAACACCCCATGACACAGATCAACCTTTTCAAGCTAAACATCATCCCCCTGACAGCTGCACGTCAGTGGCAGAATATATAAAGAGAGAGAAGGCTGGATTCATTCACCGTGATGTGCTGATATAATGCCGCAGCCTCTCACTGTTTCATTCGCTTCAGCCATTGGGTAACGGCAGTTTAAAAATGCTTACCCGGCTTTACTGATTCCTGTCCATGAATAAGCCTAAAACCGTCAACAGTACCCAGATAGCCAGATTAGCAGGCGTTTCCAGAAGCACCGTCTCAAAAGTCATCAATGACTACCCCGAAATCCCGGAAGAGACAAAAAAGAAGGTACACGCGGTTATTAAAAAGTACCGTTATACCCCCAACACTTCTGCCCAGGTCCTGAAGGGCAAGGCCCAGAGTGTTGTCGCCCTCTATGTATATGCTTCTGCCGTTGACAGCAAAACAGACTCTCTCTGTCGGCTCGGCTCTCATTATGTAATGAGCGTTATCTCCAACTTCATCATGGCAGCTAACCAGCACGGCCACAGAATGATGATAGAGCTTCTCAAGCACGGGGAAGATGAACAGGAAGTACTACACCGGATTCAGCGGCATTTTGAGTCGAAAAGCATTGCTGCCGCGGCCTTTCTGGGGCTGCCAACCACCGCCGGATTCATCGACCGGCTGGTTGCTGACAACCTGGCAGTTGCGGTCATCGACCGTCCCGTTGACACTTCCAGACAAGCGGTCAATATCTATACAGATGACTGCCAGGGAATGTATGAGGCAACCCGCCACCTTATTAATGAAGGCTATCGTCGTATAGCATTTATCAGTGGTGACAGGAATAAACATTCTGCCAGCATGAGAGCTGAAGGCTATCGCCAGGCCATGGAAAAAGGCAATCTCAGTACAAACGTCATTTCAGGAGAGTACTCTGAAAAAGCCGGTGTCCATGCTGCGGATGTAATGCTGGCAATGAAGCCCCGCCCGGAAGCTGTCGTCTGCGCCTCAGATACCATTGCCTATGGCTTGATCCAGAGACTTCACAGGATCGACCAGGACTATCTGGGCAGGCTGGGCCTTATTGGTTTTGATGACACCTCTTTCAACGACTTCCAGCATCCCCCCTTGTCTTCGATGAAAGTGGATTTTGTCGGTATGGCTCACCGCACAATATCTGCATTACTGAAACCGGAAGCCCATGACACAACACCCATTCCGGTTGAGCTGGTGATAAGAGAGTCGAGCCGCTTAAAAGAAAGATAATCAGGTGCATAGCTGAATACAATTTTTACTGATTTATATTCCGATATGACAGAGCATAATGTTACTCTCTACACAGCCTTGCGGATATCAGGCTCTGTCTGTTGTGGCTTTTTGCGGCTTAGCTTCCAGATCATATAAAGGTTAACTACAAGAAAAGAGCCCTCTGAAAGACTTCCCCCCAGAGAACCAACCAGCAAATTATTGGTCACCCAGCAGACGGTATTGAAAGTCAGCATCAACCTGAGGGTAATCCCCTGCTCCTTGAACATGCCATAAGTGGCAACACTGGCACCGACAATGGTAATGATTTCAAATGGCTGCCGTATATTAGGAACCCCAAGCCCCCACATGAGCGCAATGAAAAACCACATCACCCAGGCTGATCGTGTTCTGGTCGACAGATAACTCCTTGCACAGCTCACTGCAGACGCAATGGCTGCAGTCATTGCTCCGAGCATAAAAAAATGAACCGTCATAATGCAGGTATACAGGGCAATCTGTAGCCGGAGGTTCTGATCTTTAGTGTGCAGTAAAGCGGTGAGCCCCGTAAAAAATCCAACAAGCCCTATCACCTGGGCAATATCCAGTTCCATCATCTTGTTTCTTCAGCTTGTCTTGAGCTGACTCTTACTCATAATTGGCAGAAAAACAGAGGCCTTACGAGCCCTCGCCCTGAATTACAGGGTTACACCCTGTTTGAAAATAGATAGATCCCGATAGCCATTCTTCTCATGACAAACGTTCAGCCCATTGGCAACGCCTGTAACCCGGTCAATCAACCCTGCAAGCAACTCTTCTTCATTATCCTCTTCCAGCAAGCGGCCGGCATTAAAGTCAATCCAGCCCGGCTTGCGGTTGGCCAGTTCTGAATTTGAGGCTATTTTCAGGGTGGGGACGAAACCACCATAGGGCGTTCCACGGCCTGTGGTGAACAGAACAAGGTGACAGCCGGAAGCGGCCAGGACACTGGTCGCCACAGCATCATTGCCCGGTGCCTCCAACAGATTCAACCCCGGTACCCGTAACCGTTCTCCGTACTTCAGTACATCCCTTACCGGCGACAAGCCCGCTTTCTGGGTACACCCCATGGACTTATCCTCCAAAGTCGATATGCCTCCGTCCTTATTACCAGGAGACGGGTTCTCATAGACCACCTGACCGTGTTCCTCAAAATAGTCTTTGAACCCGTTCACCATTGCCACCGCTTTGTGAAAAACAGCCGGGGTGCTACAGCGATTAAACAACAGTGTTTCTGCACCAAACATTTCAGGCACTTCTGTCAACACAGAGCTGCCACCATAATGGATCAGATAATCAGAAAAATGCCCCAGCAAAAGATTGGCGGTAATGCCCGAAAGCCCATCGGAGCCACCACACTCCAGCCCGACTTTCAATCGACCGATGGAAGCAGCCTCTCTCCGGTCCTCTCTCATAGCTAGGTAGATCTCAGTCAGCTGTTGCACACCGGACGCCACTTCATCCTCTACCTCCTGGGCAATCAGAAACCGGGTTCGCTGCCGGTTGAATGCTCCCAAACCATTCTGGAAAGACGACACTTGATTATTCTCACAACCGAGACCGATCACCAGAACACCACCGGCATTGGGGTGGCAAACCATATTCTGAAGAATGGCTCTGGTCGCCTGGTGATCCTCTCCCATCTGGGAGCAACCATAAGGATGAGTCAGCGCATAGACGCCATCAATATCATCAGGGACCACCTCCTCAATAAACTTTTGTACGATGCGTTGTGCAATGGCATTAACACAGCCAACAGTGGGAATCACCCACAGTTCATTACGGATCCCGATCTCGCCGTCAGCGCGATGATAAACCTCTATTTCCCGGTTGGGTTGCGAGACGGTGTACGAAGGGAAGTCCGGCGTATAGTTATAGGATTCGGAACCCGAAAGCGCAGTGCACATATTATGGGTATGCACCCAGCCGCCCTGCTCCACATCCTCAGAGGCATAGCCTATGGGCATGCCATATTTAATGACCAGCTCCCCAGCCTTGATATCGTAGAGAGCAAACTTGTGCCCCTGCCGGACCGGTTCCTTTAACCAGAAACGGTCATCTTCAAAGGAAACCTTCGTTCCTGTAACCAGATGTCTCAGAGCAACTCCAACATTATCCTCTTTATGGATAACCAGGCTTTTTCTCATAAATAACGACACAACATCTATGGGTGTATGGGTACTGGCTCAAAAATGACCAACCACTGACTGATAGCTGTTCATTGTTTAAATACCATCAAGGGGTTCTATAAATAACAGCTATTCATACGTCAGCCCATACCCAAAGGGAAAAAGGGTATCAGCCTCAATATACCCTGGGGCATCCGTATCCTGATTCAGAATGGCCTGGGCACTGTTTGCCAGCGACACCGGTAGCTTACCCTCAGGCTTGAAACGCCCGGATACAATATCCATTAAAGCCTCATCTGTAACACCATAGGTTGCCAGAATTCCCCCCGCTTCTTTCATTCCGCTGTCATCGTCCAGAACAAACGGGTATCGGAAATAAATAGAAAGCACTGTCTTTTGAGCGCCCACTTCTTCCATCACCGCCTGGATATCAGATAGAGAAGGTGAAATCTTCCAGGAATTTTTTCCCACCATATCCGACAAAGCCAAAAAGTCCAGTTCATCAGGATTGGCACCACCATACACCAGGTCAGAGGCGGCCCCTTCATTGGTTACCCGGACACGAATCAATGCATAATCAGTACTACCAGCATTTGGTCTTTGCTCCCCTTTGTCTGCGTTATAATTTCCATCCACAACATCAAAACCCCATGGGTCACCAGCAGCTACACTAGGATCAATCCCCATGGTATAGAGTGTAACCGGAGCTTCTTCAGTTGGCACAGGAAGGGGAAGCACCTGCTGCTTGTTCTGCAACAATACAATGGATTTTCTCTGGGCAAGATCGGCCCTCTGCTGAAGCTTATCACTTCCAATTAAAGATTCAGCATAATCAGGGTCAACGTAAGGGTTTTCAAACAAGCCCAGTTCAAATTGTTCTTTGAGTAATCGCTGAACGGACAGGTTTATTCGTTCTTCTTGCAACACCCCTGAGTTCATCAAATCAAGAATGCTTTTGTTCTCATGGAAACCGGAAAGCACATCGGTACCGGCCTCAATAGCAACCACAATCTGCTCAGACATACTCTTGTCCTCCAGACCCCAAGCTCGATCACCAATGATTCCAGTATCTGAGTTAACATATCCCTCGAACCCCAACTCATCTCTCAGAAGATCAGTTACAATACCTTTGGAAAAAGCCATACCCACATCGTTTGGAATCACATCTTGGTCAACGGGAATACCGTAGTAAGCCATGATTGATGAAGCACCGGCAGCAATTGCCGCCTTGAATGGTTTAACATGATAATCAAAGTTGTTAGAAGGATACGCCTGGTTTTTCCCAAATTCATAGTGTGGGTCTGCTCCGCCTTCCTGAGGCCCCCCTCCGGGGAAATGCTTGATTGTTAACGCTACACTGTCCTTGCCTAGCTGACCTCCCTGCAAACCATTAATCAATTCATAAGCAATATCCGACATCAGGTCAGCGTCTTCAGTAAACGTCTCATGAACCCGATACCAGCGGGGCTCAGTAGCAAGGTCCATCATGTAACCATACATACTTCGAATACCCACTGCTGTCCATTCGGCCCGCATTGTTTCAGCAAACTCCCTGATTAATGCCATATCTCGGGTGGCTGCCAGACCTGCCTCTTTGGGCCAGCTTGAAAGTGAGCCCGCAGAAACATTGATACCCGCTTTGGCATCCGGGTCTACATGATTCCGGGCGTTGGATTTAAACAGTAAAGGAATACCCAGGCGAGTTTCTTCCGCCATTAACTGGACCCTATTCATAAACTCCGCAGTTTCCCTGGCGGTTAGTTCAGCGCCAGCCATGGGGCTCCCATTTCCACTATTTTCCTGAGGTTTATCAACAATTGAGTTTCGAAAAATAAAACGAGTCATTTTTTCTTTATTGATATACTGCCCGGCACTATCTGGTATATCACCACCAAATTCAGCATTTAATGTATCAATTAACATCATCCCGGATTTCTCTTCCCGGGTCATTCGCCCTAAAAGGTCAGAAGCCCGATCTTCGCTTGGAAGCCGCCAGTCCTCAAAAGGATCGAGAACTCCATTCCCATTCGAGTCCTTGAATGTGAACCCATCAACGGACAATAAAGCCTTAACCTTGGATGCAACTTCAGGCTGGATATATTCTGGCTTAGTATCATCATCACTGGCTGAATTACAACCAGACAAAGCAAGAACCAAGGAGATTGGTGCCAACTTACCCAACGACATGTTCATTCGATACCCCTATGTAAATCAAGCAATCATGGCCAAAACGTTTTTCTTTTGAGAAGTCAGTCTATTCGTTTCTATTGATCAAACATCTTCACTTATCAGAATTCATAAAGGCAGATCCTCTGCCCATAATACTTTTCCATTAAATAAAACCAAGAACCCTGGGGATAAGGAGAGAAATTTCAGGAATAAATGTCACTAATAGCAAAGCAATAAATAAGGCTGCATACAGGGGCAACATTGGTTTAATCATATCCTGAATTTTCACACCAGAAACAGAGCAACCTATAAACAATGCACTGCCTACCGGCGGTGTGACCAGACCAATGCACAAATTGAAGATCATGATGATACCAAAATGCAGAGGATCAACACCCAGCTGGGTAGCAATAGGCAGAAAAATCGGTGTAAAGATCAGAATAGCCGGAGTCATATCCATAAATATCCCGACGATCAACAGGATAACGTTAATAATTAGCATGATGACAATCGGGTTTTCTGAGATGGCCAGAAGGGCATCACTGATCATATAGGGTAGGTCAGCGTTGGTCATGGCCCAGGACATCCCCACTGAGACTGAAATCAGTAGCAGAACAATTGAGGAGGTCACTACGGATTCAAGTACCACTGACGGAAGGTCTTTGAGCCCGATTTCTTTATATATAAGTACAGAAAGAATAAAAGTGTACACGACAGCAATTGCAGATGCTTCCGTGGCAGTGAATATTCCACCAATAATCCCCCCCATAACCACAAATACCAGAACAAGGCTTGGAAGGGCATCCATAAACGCTTTCAGAGCAATACTCAGTGTGGGCCGCTCCGATACAGGGTATTTATGGCGAAGAGCAAATATACCAGCAACAGCCATCAGGCTTAGCCCCATCAATAGCCCTGGCAGATAACCAGCAAGAAACAGTGCGGCAATTGAAACCCCACCACTGCTCAGGGAATAGACGATCATGACATTACTGGGCGGAATCAACAGCCCTGTTGGACAAGAGGCGGCATTCACGGCCGCTGAGAATGCCGGGTCATATCCCGCCTTTTTCTGTTCCGGCGTCATCACTCCCCCCACAGCTGCAGCCGCAGCCACAGCAGAGCCGGAGATGGAGCCGAACATCATATTAGCCATGACATTGACATGAGCCAGGGAGCCAGGAAGCCGCCCAACCAGCACCTGGGCAAAATTGATCAGACGAACGGCTATACCACCCCGGTTCATCATAATGCCAGCCAGAATAAAGAAAGGGATAGCCAGCAAGGAAAAACTGTTAAGGCCACTTTGCATTTTCTGGGCAATCAACATGATCGCCGCATCCAATGGCAGCATTGTCAGTACGGACAGAATTGAAGCCGTGCCAATCGCAAATGAAATCGGCACGCCGGCAAAAACTAGGATAAAAAAGCTGATAAACAACGTCATGGGAGCCATCATATCCATCAGGAAGTCACCTCTTGATCAATACTGTTTGTGTTGTTGGTGCCTGATAACAGCTCCACAATAAATAACAGGCTGTAAAAAACAATAAACAGCCCGGAAACCGGTATGACGATATAAAAGTACCCGACAGGTACTCCCAGGGAGGATGCAACCTGCCCGGTGCGTAAGGTATTTATTGCCAGGGTGAAGCCTCCATAACCCATGACACCTGCTGCAAAAAAAGCAACGACCCCATGATAGAGAAGGTCTGCGGATGCCTTTGCAGCCCCCTTCAGCCCGCCACTGACCAGGTCTATTGCCAGGTGCCGCTTAAGGCCCGTGGTATAGGCAGCCCCCAGAAGACCCACATGAATCATCAGATAGCGGGACAACTCATCCGTAGTTGTACTCGGGTTATTAAGGATAAAACGGCTGAATACCTGCCAGACGACTGCAGCCACCAGAACCATCATAAACAACACCACCAGGACAGAAAGCACTCCGTCCACCGGCCGCTTAATTCTATCAACATTCATATTCAGATCCTGTAGCCAGGGGGGTGCCACCTGAATCAGGTCGCACCCAATGTTCAAATCAGCCTTTGGCTACATCCAGAATCATATCCAGAATTTCGGCCTGCTCTGGGTCTTTTCGGAAGTCGTCGTATATTGGAGCCACCGCTTCCTGGAATGCTTTTTTATCCACGGAAATAAACTTCGCACCTAGCTTTTCAGCTTCAGCTCTGGCCTTCTCTACAGATTGGTTCCATAAATCATGCTGATAACCTTCAGAGCGTCTGGCCGCCTCTGTCAGCCAGCTGCGCTCCTTCTCATTCAATTTGCTCCAGGTACGAGTGGAAATCACAAGGAAGTCTGGAATAGAAGCATGCTGGTCCTCTGAGAAATACTTTGAAGTTTCTACATGACGGGTATCCACATAGGAGGGCTCATTATTCTCTGCCGCATCCACAACACCTTGCTGCAATGCAGTATACGTCTCCCCAAACGGGATTGGAGTGGGGGCACCTCCCAACAACCTCACCATTTCCAGAACCGTAGGACTGGCCTGAACACGCACCTTCATACCTTTAAGATCCGCTGGCGTGTGAATAGGCTTGCTGGCATAAAAGCTGCGATAACCTGCTTCATAGGCGGCAATGGAAATAAAGCCCTTATCTTTCGTCATGGCCATGATTTTTTTTCCCACATCACCATGAACGACATCATTAAAGTGCTGTTCATCTGCAAATAAATAAGGCAAATTAAAGACGCCATAAGCCTTTTCAAAAGCTTCCAGATCACTCCCACTCCCTTTGGCCATATCCAGAGCCCCGTTCTGAAGCATCTGCAGGGTGTCCGGACCATCCCCCATCTGGCTTGCCGGGTAAATTCGCAGCCGCAATTCCCCCCCTGACAGTTCTTTGAGTTGCTCCCCCATATAAACGAACGCTTTATGGACAGAGTGGTGCTGATTCAGGTTATGAGCCAGTCGAAGCGTAGTTGCAGCCATTGCACTGGAAACCGCAACGCTGCTGACAAGCAATGCAGCAGCAGTTTGTTTCAGGCCTGACTTTAAAAAGAAGGATAATTTGCTCATACACGACAACCCCTTTATCGAACGTTTGGGTTTATTAGTTTTGAGTTTCTTCGGCTGTACCATACCCCCCATGTCATACCAATTTATTGCCTTAAATCAAAATTACGACTCATTTGGTTCATCCAATACGAAAACCAGTGGTCATAGGTCTTTTAATTAAATCAGCACAACCCTACTTCCCAGAAAGCTGTGGAGTGCCATTCTTCCACCACCCCAATCCATGAAACTCACATAAGGCAACGCCTGCAAGACTTAGGACCAATTATCACTCGCTTTCAATCCAGGCCCGAACAACTGACTCAAGTCAAAAACCTACTCAACTAATTTTGACATTGGTACAACCAATTATGCACCATACACTCCAGCAATGAGCAGACTGATCTCTGGATAGACCTATCGGTCATCGTACGGGCCAGGCAGATGAGTGTCTTACGTATTGATGACCTGGGGCAATGATGTCGGCGAACGTTTGAAGCGAGTAACAGGTGCTATGACAACTATCAGCAAAGATTACATAAACGACACAATACTCCCCAACACCTACAATGCACAGGAGCTAACTACAGGCATCGTACATATCGGCCTGGGTGCTTTTCATCGTGCTCATCAGGCGCTTTACACCCATGAGACCATTGCCAGAACCGGTGAATATCACTGGGGCATCTGTGCTGCCAACATTCTGGGAGGCCAGGAATTGGTTCACGCACTGCAAAGCCAGGAAAATGCCTACACCGTGACTGAGATGAAGCCGGATGGCAGTCGTGATGTAAAGCTGTGCACCGCTATATACCAGTCCCTCGCGGCAGAAAACGATCGCCGCCCACTACTGGACATCATGGCCAGCGAGTCCACCCGCATTGTTTCCCTGACCATTACCGAAAAAGGGTACTGCCTGAACCCGGCCACTGGCGAGCTGATGACAGACAACCCTTTGATCTCCCATGACCTGAAAACTCCTGAGCACCCAAAATCAGCACTTGGGCTTATTGTCACTGCCCTGGCCAGACGTAAAAAAGCCAACCTTGCCCCCTTCACTGTGATGAGCTGCGACAATGTTCCTGATAATGGCAAGCGTGCGCGCAACGCTGTTATCCAGATGGCTGACGCAGTTGATCCAGGGCTGGCCCAGTGGATTGATGAACAGGTTACTTTTCCCTGCACCATGGTGGATCGCATCGTACCCGCCATGACAGACAAGAGCTTTGCCGATGTGACCGCTCACCTGGGTGTTCATGACAAAGGCGCTATCGTTACCGAGTCATTCCGCCAATGGGTGATTGAGGATAACTTCACCATGGGCCGGCCCGGCTGGGACTGCATGGACGGCGTTACTTTTGTAAAAGATGTCCAGCCTTACGAAGAGATGAAGCTGCGCATGCTCAATGGCAGCCACTCCATTCTCGCTTATCTCGGATATCTGGCAGGCTACGAAACCATTGATGCCTGTATGCAGGACGAGAATTATCGCAGCATCACCCGCTATTTTATGAACCAGGAAGCAGCAGCCACTCTGGAAATGCCAGAAGAAACTGACCTTGCAGGCTACGCCGAGCTGCTGATCGAGCGCTTCTCTAACCCGGGGCTTAAGCACCGCACCTGGCAGATTGCCATGGACGGTTCCCAGAAAATTCCCCAGCGCTGGCTGAATACCGTCCGAACCCTGATGGCGGACGACAAACCTTTCCCGGTGATCACCCTGGGTATTGCCGGATGGATTCGATATGTCGGCGCACTGGACGAACAACATCAGCCCATTGATGTACGTGACCCACTGGCAGAAGAGTTGAAAGCCCTGGCAGACCGGCACAGAGACCAGCCCGATGACATGGTGAAAGCTTTCCTTTCTCTTGAGCCGGTTTTTGGGTCCGATCTGGCGACCAGTCAGGTTCTGATTCAAAAGGTCACAGAAACCTATCGGTCGCTGCTGAAAAAAGGCGCCAGAACGGTCATGGCAGAACTGGCCAGACAGCTTTGAAATAGCACTGAACACAGACAAATAAATGTTTCCGGGGCCATCCGCGCTCCGGATCAACGGGAGATTTTCTTTATGGAGCAGACATGGCGCTGGTACGGCCCAAAGGACCCGGTCACCATTCGTGACATCTTACAGACCGGTGCAACCGGAATCGTGACCGCTCTACACCATATCCCCAACGGGGAAGTATGGAGCATTGAAGAGATTGAGAAGCGCAAGCGTGAAATCCAATGGGATGAAGAAAAAGGCCAGGCTACCGGGCTGCGCTGGTCCGTGGTGGAAAGCGTTCCCGTATCAGAAGACATTAAAACCCATACCGGGGACTTTAAAAGACACCTGGACAACTACCGACAAACCTTGCTGAACCTTGGCAAGTGCGGAATTGAGGTGATTTGTTACAACTTCATGCCAGTACTGGACTGGACCAGAACCGATCTGGCCTATGAAGTGAAAGACGGAAGCCTGGTACTGCGCTTCGACAAGTATGAGTTTGCCGCCTTTGAACTGTTTGTCCTCAAACGGCCTGGAGCTGAACAGGACTACTCAACAGAAGAGCAGGAAAAGGCCCGGACCCGCTTTGAAGTCATGACAGAGGCCGATATTAAGCGGTTAACCGCCAACCTGATCGCAGGCCTTCCCGGCGCTGAAGAAGGCTATACCCTGGCCCAGCTGCAAGAAGCCCTGGATCGATATAAGGAGATTGACGCCGAGCAACTGAGGGAACATTTGTATTCCTTCCTCCGTAACGTAGTGCCTGCCGCAGAAAAGGCTGGTGTAAGGCTGTGCATCCATCCGGACGATCCCCCCTGGGCAATCCTTGGCCTGCCAAGGGTTGCCAGCACCGAAGAAGACTTTGTCCGTATCACCCGGGCGGTAGACAATATTCACAATGGCATCACGTTCTGCACCGGCTCCCTGAGCCCAAGAGCCGATAACGACCTGCCGGGTATGGTTGAACGACTGGGAGAGCGTATCCATTTTGTTCACCTTCGCAGTGTCCAGCGAGAGGATGACGGCAGCTTTTATGAAGCCAACCATCTTGAGGGAATGGCCAACCTGTATCAGGTTACCCGGGCTTTGATGGTTGAACAGCAGCGTCGAAAGACAGAAGGTCGTAAAGACATCACCATCCCCATGCGCCCGGATCATGGCCATCAGATGCTGGATGACCTGGATAAAGTCACTAATCCTGGATATTCCTGTATTGGCCGGATGCGTGGGCTGGCTGAAATTCGTGGGTTAATGGCAGCCATTGAACATAATTTACGGTAAACGAGCTGTTTATAATCAGGCTGACATAGAGGCGGCTTTCCAAGGTATCGACACATTGACGTCAATTGGCTTTACCAATGGTTATGACAGTTTCGACTCACAGCGAGTAACTCGTGATAGACTTTACCACTTATTGAGTATGAATATTAACCGGGGAATCTCTTGATGTTGGGCATGGCTGAACCCAAAAGGCTGTATCAGAAAATTGGTCGGAATATTCGGCAACAGATTGTCGATGGCGAATACCCGGTGGGAAGCCGCCTTCCGGCAGAGAGGGATATTGCTGAACAGCTGGCGGTGAGCCGTACCATTGTCCGTGAAGCATTGATCATGCTGGAACTGGAGGGGCTGATTGAAGTCCGCAAAGGTTCTGGCATCCATGTCATTGCCAACGAGCAGGCAATCGCCGCCAATGAGCAGATAACCGACAATGATGTAGGCCCTTTTGAGCTGCTCCAGGCTCGCCAGCTTCTGGAAAGCCATATTGCCGCGTTTGCGGCCACTCAGGTTAACAAAACCAACCTTCAGAAAATGAAAGCCGCCCTGGAGCTGGAGCAACAGGAGTTAAGTCAGGGAGAAGAGTCGAAGGGGGATGAACAGTTTCATATTGCTGTTGCCGAAGCGACCCAGAACAGTGTGTTCGTTCTGCTGGTCGAACAGCTCTGGGAAATTCGGCGAAACAGCGCTATGTGGAAGCGACTGCACCAATGGATAGAAAAGATCGACTATCTGGAAAACTGGATTGATGATCACCAGAAAATCATCAATGCCCTGGCCAGCAAAAATCCGGAAGCTGCCCGTCAGGCGATGTGGCAACACCTGGAAAATGTTAAGACAACGTTGTTAAGACTTTCAGATAAAACAGAGGACTCTTTCGATCGGTATTTATTCAATAGCAGCCCTGCCGTTTAAATTAAATCAAAAAATGAAGAGAATCGTTAAAATCGTCAAATCATAAATTAAGGGCAGCTCTTTATTAAAAGGGGAGCGGCCCAATGAAAACCATAAAAATGCCGCTCATAAAGTGATGGCATTGTCATCGTTAAGCAAGAGCTTGAAGAACCATGAAAAATTCGTTGCTCCATCCGGACAGGCTGTTTTCAGTTCAGCCTGAAGTGCGCTCCATTGCCCGTGAAATTTATCAGGGCATTAAAGACCTGCCCATTATCAGCCCTCACGGCCATACTGACCCGAACTGGTATGCGGATAACCGCCGGTTTGATAACCCTGCCTCATTTATGGTGATTCCTGATCATTATGTTTTCAGAATGCTCTACAGCCAGGGGGTTAAACTGGAATCCCTGGGCATCCCCACAAAAAACAACGCTTCAAAGAACCGCTCTTCAAAAAACAGCAATGACATCGAACAGGACCCGCGAAAAATCTGGAAACGATTTGCCGAACACTTCCATCTTTTCCGGGGAACCCCCAGCCGCCTGTGGATGAATCATGCCCTGTTTGAAGTGCTTGGAGTTGAAGAACCTCTGAACGGAGAGTCGGCGAACCGGATTTACGACCACATCGAAGCCAGGCTGGCATCAGAAGATTTCTTACCCCGCAACCTGTTCAAACAATTTAATATTGAAGTGCTTTCTACCACAGAATTCGCCGTTGATACGCTGGAGCCTCACCGGAAAATTCAGTCTGAATGGGATGGCAGAGTCGTCACCACCTTCCGCCCTGATGACATTACCAACCCGGAACACGCCCTGTTTCATCAGCATATGTCCGTTCTTGCAGAACAGACCGGTGAAGACGTCCACAGCTGGAAAGGTTACCTGGCCGCCATACGCAAGCGCCGCGCTTTCTTCAAAGCCATGGGCGCCACTGCCACAGACCATGGTTTTCCAACCGCGTTCACCACAGTTCTGCCTGAAGAACAGTGCCAGCAATTATTGACCAGAGCGCTGGAAAACACCCTGACCGCCAGTGAAGCAGAGTTATTTCGGGGTCATATGCTGGTTGAGAATGCCCGAATGAGCCAGGAGGATGGCCTGGTCATGCAGATTCATGTGGGTTGCCACAGGGATCACAATCAGTGGATTTATCGTCACTTTGGTATGGATAAAGGCTGCGATATCCCGACTCCGGTGAATTTTGTGGAAGGCTTTAAGCCCCTGTTGAATGAAGTGGGCAATGACCCGAATGTCACCCTGATTGCCTTCTCCATGGACGAAACCACCTATACCCGGGAAATAGCCCCTCTGGCCGGGCATTACCCTGCCCTTAAAGTGGGGCCCGCCTGGTGGTTCCACGACAGTCCTGAAGGAATGATGCGCTACCGCAGGCAAATCACGGAAACCGCCGGTTTTTATAACACTGTGGGCTTTAACGACGATACACGAGCGTTTTTGTCTATCCCGGCACGTCATGATGTCGCCCGCCGGGTGGATTCTAACTTCCTGGCCCATCAGGTGGGTGAGCATATCCTCACCCTGGAAGAAGCCCATGAAGTAGCGAGGGACCTGACTTACTCTCTGCCCAAACAGGCCTATCGACTTTGAAAGCACAGCCAAAGGGCTCCCCATCCAGGGAGCCTGGCATTCCACAATAAAGGCCCAAACGGATTGATCATGACCCCAATTAAAATTGCCTGTATCGGCGAATGCA
Organism: Endozoicomonas sp. Z74; assembly: GCF_057680865.1. Lineage (NCBI taxonomy): Bacteria > Pseudomonadati > Pseudomonadota > Gammaproteobacteria > Oceanospirillales > Endozoicomonadaceae > Endozoicomonas > Endozoicomonas sp. Z74. The sequence continues at coordinate 3,499 of NZ_JBLYZI010000023.1, read as the reverse complement.
TGGTTGAGTTCAGCCTGCACGAAAATGAGACCTACCGGCGATGTTTTGCCGGGGATACCCTGAATACCGCCATTTATCTCCAGCGATCGCTTCGAGAACAACCTGCTCAAGTCAGCTATATCACAGCCCTTGGCAGTGATCCCATCAGCCAGGATATGCTGGGCTTTATATCCCATGAAAAAATTGACTGTTCCCTGATTGGCACCGTTGCGGAAAAACAACCCGGGCTTTATACCATTAACCTGGATTCAAACGGTGAACGCTCCTTCAGCTATTGGCGCAATGATTCTGCGGCCCGAAAGCTGCTGCAGGGAGGGCTGACGCTGAAACAACAGCAACAGCTGATAGAAGAATTTGACTTGATTTATTTCTCCGGGATCAGCCTGGCCATTCTGGATCCTGTGAGCCGACAGACAATGCTGGAACTGCTTTCAGCCGCAAAAAACAGGGGCTCCCGGATTGCTTTTGACAGCAACTACCGCCCTGCCCTCTGGGAATCGACAGGCACGGCCCAAACAACCATGAATGCTGCCCTTGAGATAGCAGACATCGCCCTGATGACTTACGACGATGAGCAAATGCTTTATGGGGATACCTGTAGCGAAACTACTCTACGTCGTCTCAAACAAACAGGGATTACTGAGATCCTGGTCAAGAATGGAGCGGATGGCTGCCTGGTGGACACTCCGGATTTTCAGGGAAGAGTGAAGTCGGAAACCGTAGAACAGGTTGTTGATACTACCTCCGCCGGGGACTCCTTCAATGCCGGGTATTTAGCCTCAAGACTGGCAGGAAATACTCCAGAGCAGGCAGCGGCCTTTGCCCACCTTCTGGCCAGTAAAGTGATCCAGCACAAAGGCGCCATCATGCCACTGGAGCTCTGCCCTCCTCTCTAACGAATCGGATAAGGAATTATAAAATGAAAGCCATCGATGTTTTGCAACAGGCCTGGCCGGTTATGCCGGTTATGGTGATTGAACAGATTGAGCAGGCACTCCCTTTGGCGGAAGCTCTGAACAAGGGGGGCATTCGTGTTTTTGAAATCACCTTGCGCAGCCAGTGTGCCCTGGAGGCCATCACCCTGATCAAGCAAGAGATGCCTGACTCCCTGGTGGGTGCCGGCACGGTTCTGAACCCGGAACAGTTCCAACAGGCGGTGGATGCAGGCTCGGACTTTATTCTGACACCTGGCCTGACCGAAAGTCTTTTGCAGAAAGCCAGTGAAGGAACGCCCCCCATCATTCCTGGTGTCGCCTCTGCAGGGGATATTATGCTGGCACAATCCTTCGGCATCGACAGCATGAAGCTATTTCCAGCCACAGTCCTGGGGGGAGAAACCCTGTTAAAAGCCCTGTCAGGTCCCTTCCCGGAAGTGACTTTCTGCCCTACCGGAGGCATCAACCCAGACAACTACCGCGATTTTCTGGCCCTGAACAATGTCGCCTGTGTCGGAGGCTCCTGGCTTGCACCGGCCAGCCTGGTTCGCGACCAGCAGTGGCAGCAAATTACGGAGCTGGCTTGCAAGGCCACGAAAAAGCAGTAAAGTCGTGTGACTCACCCAATACACGTCAATAGACACTTATAATGAAAAACACTCAATGCATCATTTTCGACTGTGACGGCACCCTGGTGGACAGTGAAATACTGTGCAACCAGGGACTGGTGAATATTTTCAGGAAGTACGGTGCCCATTTAAGCATTGAGCAATGCCTGCAGGATTACAAGGGTGGGAAAATACACGATATCCTGGGGGCCATTAAGCAGCGTTTTTCCATTGATGAGGACAGCGCCAGACTGGAATCTGTCTACCGAACTGAACTGGACCGGCTGTTCCGTGAGAGCCTGACCGCCATTGAGGGTGTCCAGTGGGTGCTGGGTGGGTTGAAACCAGCCATCTGTGTCGCCTCAAACGGTCCGGTCAGTAAAATGGAAACCTCCCTGGGACTGACCGGGCTGCGACCCAATTTTGAAAAGCGGTTGTACAGTGCATTTGATGCAAACAGCTGGAAACCGGATCCTGGTCTGCTTCATTATGCGGCCACAAAAATGGAGGTAGCTATCTCAGACTGCATTCTGGTGGAAGATTCAGTACCCGGTGTGCAGGCTGGAATCAACGCCGGCATCCCAGTGTTTCATTATTGTGCTGATGAGCACTCCCCGCCAGTGCTTCACCCTCTGGTGACCCGGTTTACTCATATGAATGAACTCAGGAATATTTTTGAGCAGCTTGGTTTCTACCACAGGCAGTAGTTGTTAATAGGCCGCTTCCAGCTGCATTACCCCGGCATGTTCTGACAATTTGACATACCTCAGATAACTCATGCCCAACAGCACAATATCAGGGTATTCACCTTCGATGACACTGGCCTCGACATTATTGATTTTGATGCCGCCAATGGAGACAGAAGAGAGCATCACCTGATATCCATTAATGGTTTCACTGGCGGTGTCTACGAGAACCTTTCTGCCACGCTTGTAGTCAATGCCAAGGCGTACGGCATCCTGGGAGTTAATGGCCACCACATTGGCCCCGGTGTCCATCAAGACCTGTATGGGCCGGTTATTGATGACACCTTGGGTAATGTATTGCCCCTGATTGTTACGGTTAATCCGCACCACCTTGGTTTCCGGTTCCTGAATCCCGTTGCCCATATCCCGGCTGAGCTGGAAAACCCTCCTGTTGCCATCCACCTCCAGTACCGCCTGATTGCTGTCCGCCTTAATTAACCGGACACCATCAACCTTCTCATTTACGGAGAGTATATGACGCTGGCCGTTAATCATCACCAGGGCTTTGTGGGAAAAAAGGCCAACCACTTGAACCGAACTGGCAAAGCTGCTTATTGAATAGAAAAGAGCCAGAAAAATAAAGATTGTGAGTCGCATATTCATCATTGTTATTGACAATTTAAAAAATCATATTAACAGCTGCTCTGCCTGGCTGTCTTCTACAGGAAAGACACATCGCAACTTGTCTATAACAAAAAGGATGTCTATATCTATTATCCACAGTCAATGTAGTCATTTCGTCAGCACTTCCATCAGTGCTCAAGCTAGCCCTTTATAATGAGCACATACCATGAAAATTGCTCCCCAGCACTTTGTCATTTTGGCAGTTCTATTCACCACTACGGCTTCATCTTTTGAAAGTTGCGGCAGAGGTGAAGATTATGCCCGCGGGTTTAATAAGCAAATTTTATGGTGCACGGATTTAGCAGATGCTCAGGAGGTAGCCAGACCTGACCACAAGCCGCTTATGCTGCTTATCCACACTTCATTGTGTGGTGTCTGCAAGCAACTAAGGGATGAATTTGCCGATAGCCCTGAGTTAAAAAAGCTCAGTGAAGAGTTTGTAATGGTCAATCTGATGGACCCCCTGTGTCAGGATAGATGTCGCCTCTTTTGACTCATGACTCTCTTCAATGGAGAGATGATTAAAAGAGGCAGTTATGGCTCGCTACTCCAAAGAAATGAAAGAGGCCGTCATCCAGAAGATGAT
>NZ_JBLYZI010000022.1:0-65782 GCF_057680865.1 Endozoicomonas sp. Z74 | reverse complement strand
CAGGGGCAGTTCAGGGTAAACAGTTATACCAGCAGTACCCAGAACTGGCCTGATACAGCCGGTCTTGCAGACGGTGGTTATGTGGTGGTCTGGCAGGGGCGGGGAGCAGATCAAACCGGCAACAATGGTGTGTACTTGCGCCAATACAGTGCCAATGGTGAAACCCTGTTAGAAACAGCGGTCAGCAATACCATTACCAGTGAACAGATTCATGCCAAAGTGTCTGCTCTCGCTGATGGTGGTTATGTGGTGAGCTGGTCATCCAACCATGATGGCTATTACGACGTTTATGCCCGGATTTTTAATGCCCAGGGTGAACCTCAGGGAGATGAGTTCCAGTTAAGCACACAATCGGCGACCCATGAATATACCTATGATGTGATCGGGCTTGACGATGGAGGTTTCATCAGTACCTGGCAAGCAGCTGAAGCTGATGGTGCCAGTAATGAAGTGTATGCCCGTCGTTATGACAGTGGTGGTGAAGCGGTTGGAGAGCCATTTAAAGTCAACGATTACATCGGTGATAGCCAGTACGCCTCTCAGCTTGAAGTACTGGCCGATGGCCGTGTAGCAGCGGTCTGGCATTCCTATAAAGAAGATGGCAGTGACTGGGGGGTATACGGCAAGCTGATGTCCATGGATGGTCTGGTCAAGGACAATGCCGCTGCTGATACTGCCGTGGGTAAGGTAAAGGTCGATGACCCGGATCTGGGCGATGAGCACCAGTTTGCTCTGGTCGATGACGCCGGTGGCCGCTTTACCATTGATGCCAATACCGGGGTGATTTCCGTTGCTGACCCTGACCTGATCGACTACTACGATACCAGCGCCCATGAGCTGTCCGTCAATGTGACAGACAGTGCCGGTAATACCCTGACCCAGACCTTCACTATTGATGTGGCTCCCAGCAACAGGGCTCCAGCCAGCTTAAGTCTTGGCCGGGTCGAAAGCGAAGAAATTACGGTTAACCAATATACCACTGGCAGTCAGGTGGATCCGGTAGTGACCGCTCTGGATAACGGTAACTTCATGACCGTCTGGACTAACCAGAATGCCACGGCTTCGAGCGGTGGTGATGGTAACAATTACTCAGTGAAAGCACGGGTGTTTGATGCCGATGGTCAACCGGTTGGTAATGAGTTTCAGATTAATGCCAATACGTCCAGTGCCCAACAGCAACCTTCGGTGACGACTTTGTCCAATGGTGATGTGCTGGTCACCTGGATCACTCACCATCCTGGAGCTTATCGGATTTACGGGCGTCGCTTTGATGAGGATGGCAATGCTCTAACCGGTGACTTCACCATGTACGAAGGCTCCGGGTCTCATCAATATCAGCCCGAAGTAACAGCTCTGGCAGATGGAGGCTACCTGACTACCTGGCATGATAACAGTCAGGATGGTAGTAGCAATGGTGTTTATGCCCAGCGGTTTGATGCTGACAATCAGGGTATGGGGCAATTCCGGGTTAATGATTACACCACCAATAGCCAGTATACCCCCGATGCTGTGGGCCTTGCCGATGGCAGTTATGTTATTGCATGGAATGGGCGGAACTCGGATCAAACGGGCGATGATGGTGTTTATCTGAAGCAATATAGCAGCAGTGGCGAAGTTATCGCTGATATTACCATTAGCAGCAATATTTCAGGTACACAATATGAGGTGCAGGTCAGTGCCTTGAAAAATGGAGGTTATGTTGCCAGTTGGTCCACGAGCCATGATGGGCAATACAACGTGTATGCACGGATCTTTGATGCCCAGGGGAATGCTCAGGGAGATGACTTTCTGGTCAGTGATATGGAATCAACAGGCTCCTATAACCGCTCAATTCTGGGGCTGGAAGACGGCGGTTTTCTGGTTAGTTGGACAACCTCAAATTCCGATGGTGCAGATAATGAAACCTATGCCCGTCGCTTTGATGCTAGTGGTGAGCCTGTTGGTGAGTCCTTTATGCTTAATGATTACATAGGCAGCAATCAGAATGACTCCAAACTGGAACAGCTTGCCGATGGTCGCATTGTTGGGGTTTGGGAGTCTAATGGGCTGGACGGTAATGGGTATGGCATCGCCGCGAAGGTGATCAGTCTGGAAGGGGCTGTTAAGGAAACGGCTGCTGCTGGTGCGGTAGTCGGACAAGTAAACGTTGATGACCCAGACCTTGCTGATAGCCATCAGTTTGCCCTGGTGGATGATGCCGGTGGGCGATTCATGATTGATGCAGATACAGGGGTTATCAGTGTCGCGAATCCAGTCCTGATTGATTATAGCGACGATACCAGTCATGACCTGTCTGTGAAAGTGACCGACAGTGCCGGTCATACCCTGACCCAGACGTTAACCATTGACGTTAGTCAGGATAATCAGGCACCAACCAGCATGAGCATGGTAATGGATGATGGAGACGAGTTTGCCCTGAATGTTTTCACTGTGGGTAGCCAGGTTGACCCGGTTATTACCGCTCTTGACAATGGGGGCTTTATGAGTGTCTGGACCAATCAGAATGCTTCTACCTCAACCGGTGGGGATGGCAGTAGTTACTCTATCAATGCCCGACTGTTCGATGCCGATGGTCAACCGCAAAGCAGCGAGTTCAGGATTAACCAGACTTCCACTAATGCCCAGCAAAACACGTCTATTACTAGTCTGACCAACGGTGATGTGCTTGTCACCTGGACTTCCAACCAATCTGGAGTTTACCTGGTCTACGGCCGTCGATATGACGATGAGGGTAATGCCCTTGGTAGCGAGTTTACTCTGTTTGAAAGTGCTGGCAGTGCTCAAGGAATATCAGAGGTGTCAGCACTGCCGGATGGTGGATATATTGTCAGCTGGCATGATGGATCACTTGATGGTAGCAGTTATGGTGTTTATGCCCAGCGTTTTGATAGCAATGATCAAGGGCTGGGACAGTTCCAGGTCAATCGATACTCAACAAATGACCAGTATTATCCTGATTCAGCTGGGCTGGCTGACGGTGGATACGTTGTCGTCTGGCACGGTCGAGGGGCTGACCAAACCGGTGATGAAGGGGTCTATCTGCGCCACTATAACGCCCAAGGTGAGACAGTGGTTGAAACCACTGTCAGTAGTACCCTTTCCAGTAGCCAGAGGAATGCCAAGGTTACGGCACTCACCAATGGTGATTATGTTGTCAGCTGGAATTCAAATCAGGAAGGCTATTACGATATTTATGCTCGAGTATTTAATGCTCAGGGTGAAGCTCAAGGGGACGAATTCCTGGTCAGTAGCCACTCGGACAATCATGAATATGCCACTGATATTATTGCCCTGGATGATGGCGGGTTTATGGCTAGCTGGAATATCAGTACCGGGGGGGATAATGAAGTTTATGCCAGGCGCTTCAATGCACAGGGAGAAGCGGCCGGAGAAACGTTCCAGTTAAATGATTATGTGGGCGGGCACCAGAGCAATGCCCAGCTGCAACTGATGCCTGATGGCAGGGTTGCTGCAGTTTGGCATTCCAATAACCAGGATGGCAGTAGTTACGGTATTTACGGCAAGATCATGGCCCTTGATGGGGTGGTTAAGGACAGTGCCGCGGCCGGTACTTCGGTTGGCCGTATTCAGGTGGATGATCCAGATATCAATGACGAGCACACCTTCCTGTTGACCGATAGTGCGGGAGGGCGCTTTACCATTGATGCCAGTACTGGGGCCATTTCTGTTGCCAACCCTGCCTTGATCAATTACAAGCAAAATGCCAGTCATGAGGTTTCCGTCCAAATCACTGATAGTGCGGGCCATACCCTGACTCAGACCTTTACCATTGATGTTGCTCCAAGCAGTCATGTACCGACTGGGCTGAGCCTTGAAATGGCAGACAGTGAAGAGTTTGCATTAAATACCTTTACGGCTGGTAGTCAGTATAATCCGGTAGTTGCTTCGCTGGCTAATGGTGGTTTTATCAGTGTTTGGGAAAACTCGAATACCAGTACCACAACGGGTGGTGACGGCAGTGGCTACTCCCTGAAAGCTCGCTTGTTTGATGCCGATGGCCAGCCCCAGGGAAGTGAGTTTACGGTTAACCAAAACACATCCAGTAACCAGCGCTACCCTTCGGTAACCACCCTCGCGGATGGTGATGCTTTGGTGACATGGTCTTCTCAACACGGTGGAAGTTACCGGATTTATGGGCGACGGTTCGATGAGAATGGTGTTGCCCAAACAGGTGATATTCAATTATTCGAAAGCAGTGGAAGTGATCAATATGTGCCTGAAGTCAGTGCACTTGAAGACGGTGGTTATATTGTCAGTTGGTATGACAGTTCTCAGGATGGCAGCAGTAGCGGTGTCTATGCTCAGCGCTTTGATTCAGACAATAATGGCTTAGGGCAGTTTAAAGTTAATGATTACACATCTGATGCTCAGAATATGCCGAATACCACAGGGCTGCCTGATGGTGGTTATGTCATAGTCTGGCGAGGCTATGGGGCAGATCAGACTGGGGATTATGGTGTGTATTTGCGTCAATTTAATGCAAACGGAGAGACTGTTAAGCAAGCGACGATTAGCAATACTTTAACATCTGGTCAATACGATCCCGTTGTAACATCGTTGCCGGGTGGAGGGTATGTTGTCAGCTGGGAGTCTGGGCACGAGGATGAAAAAGCGATTTATGCCCGTCAGTTTGATGCTGAAGGCGAACCTGTTGGTGAGGAGTTCCGTGTCAGTCCATTTTCAAGCAGTGTTTCTAATAAGGATATTATTGCTCTGGATGACGGTGGGTTTATAGCCTCCTGGAATACCCGCTATGCAGACGGCGCTGATTATGAGGCTTATGCTCACCGATTTAATGCAGAAGGTGAGGCTGTTGGCGAGGCTTTCCGGTTGAATGATTATATTGGCGGCGCGCAGAGTCAGCCGAACTTAACTCAGCTGGATGATGGTAGAGTTGTTGCTGCCTGGCAGTCCAGTGGGCAGGATGGTAGTGGTTATGGCATTTACGGCAAGGTGCTGGCACTGGATGGAATCGTAAAAGAAACGGCCGGTTCCGGGACAGCCGTGGGCATGGTAAAAGTAGATGACCCGGATCTTGATGACCAGCATACCTTCCTGTTAACGGACAATGCCGGTGGCCGCTTTGCCATTGATGCTAACACCGGTGTAATCAGTGTTGGCAACCCTGCCCTGATTGATTACAGCGAAGATGTTAGTCATGAAGTCTCGGTTCAGGTGACAGACAGTAAAGGCCATACCATTATCCAGACGTTTGCTATTGATGTTACGCCTAGTAATAGGGCACCAGCCAGTATGAGCCTGGAGATGATTCAGTCGGATGAATTTGCGTTGAGTATCCATACTGTTGATGACCAGCTGTCACCGGTCATCAGCTCACTGGATGATGGTGGCTTTATTACTATATGGACTAACGAGAATAGCAGTACTTCTGGAGGAGGCGATGGTAGTAATTATTCTGTGAAGGCACAGCGGTTTGATGCTGAGGGACAACCGGTAGGTAATGAATTCCTGATTAACCAGTCGACTACGCAATCACAGTCTCATCCCTCTGTTACCACCCTGAGTAATGGGGATGTACTGGTAACATGGCAATCTTACCAATCGGGTTCCAGCTGGCGTGTTTATGGTCGCCGGTTTGATAGTGAAGGGAATGCTTTGGGTGGTGAGTTCTCCTTGTTTGAGTCAGCTGGAGGTCATCAATACGACACAGATATTACAGCACTGGAAGATGGTGGTTATCTGGTTAGCTGGGAAGATAATTCACTGGATGGAGATAATTACGGGGTTTTTGCACAACGCTTTGATGCTGATGATCAGGGCTTAGGACAGTTCCGTGTTAACAGTTATACCAGTAGCACTCAGAATTCACCGGAGGCGGCAGGTTTAGCAGATGGTGGCTATGTTGTCGTTTGGGAAGGCCGTGGTGCTGATCAGGCTGGTGATAATGGCGTATACCTGCGGCAGTACAGTGCCAATGGTGAAACTCTGCTGGAAACGCCTGTAAGTAACACCATATCGGGTCATCAATCTTATGCCAGGGTATCAGCAATGGCCGACGGTGGTTATGTAGTGAGCTGGTCTTCAAACCATGATGGTTACTACGATGTTTATGCCCGGATCTTTAATGCCCAGGGTGAACCACAAGGTGATGAATTCCAGTTGAGCACCCAGTCAGCAGAAAATGATTATGCCTATGATGTGAATGGGCTGGATGATGGTGGCTTCATTTCAACCTGGAAGGCAAATAATGCTGATGGTGCCAGTGGGGAGATCTATGGCCGTCGCTACAATGCTGATGGTGAAGCGGTCGGTGATGCTTTTAAAGTAAATGATTATATCGGTGACAATCAGTTTGGTTCTGAGCTGACAGTACTGGCTGATGGTCGTGTCGCTGTAGTCTGGAGTTCGAATAAGCAAGATGGCAGTAATTATGGTGCTTACGGCAAGTTAATGACCCTGGATGGTCTGGTTAAAGACAATGCCATTGCTGATACTGCTGTTGGTCAGGTGAAAGTGGACGACCCGGATCTGGGGGATGAACATCAGTTTGCAATGGTAGATGATGCGGGTGGCCGTTTCACCATTGATGCCAATACCGGTGTGATCACTGTTGCGGATCCTGACCTGATTGATTACCACGAAGACACCCGTCATGAGTTGTCTGTAAAAGTGACTGACAGTGCCGGCCATACTCTGACCCAGGCCTTTACCATTGACGTAGCACCCAGCAACCGTGCACCGGCCAGCCTGACCATGGGGCGGGTCGAAAGTGATGAGTTTACTGTAAACCAGAACACCACTGGTAGCCAGGACCAGCCAGTGGTAACGGCTCTGGAAAATGGTGGCTTTATGAGTGTCTGGGTCAACCAGAATACCACGGCAGCTACTGGTGGGGATGGTAACAGTTACTCCGTGAAAGCCCGGGTGTTTGATGCAGATGGGCAGCCGGTGGGTAATGAATTTCTGGTCAATGCCAGCACAGCGAGTTCTCAGCAACACCCATCAGTCACCACACTTGCAAATGGCGATGTATTGGCGACCTGGGTTACCCATCACGGTGGGTCTTATCGCATTTATGGCCGTCGCTTTGATGAGGATGGTAATTCCCTGACCGGTGAATTCACTATGTATGAGGGGTCTGGTTCTCACCAGTATCAGCCTGAAATAACTGCGCTATCCGATGGTGGTTATCTGGCTGCATGGCATGATAGCGATTTAGATGGTAGCTATAGCGGTGTTTTCGCCCAGCGGTTTGATGCCAATGATCAGGGTATGGGACAGTTCCGGGTCAATGATTATACAACTAATGGTCAGCATACGCCGGATGTCGCAGGATTATCAGACGGTGGTTTTGTTGTGGCTTGGAATGGTCGGGGGGCCGATCAGGCCGATGAGGATGGTGTTTATCTGAGGCAATACAACAGTAACGGGGAAACCATTGCTGAAAGTGTGATCAGCAGCAGTATATCGGGGACACAGAACCATGTGCAGGTGAGTGCCCTGGTAGAGGGCGGCTATGTTGCCAGTTGGGTGTCTAACCATGATGGTAATTATCAGGTTTACGCCCGAATTTTCAATGACGAGGGAGAAGCCACTGGTGATGAGTTCCTGGTGAATGATCAGGCCGCCGTGGAGAGCTGGAATAAATCCATTCTGGCACTGGATGACGGCGGCTTTATGGTGAGCTGGACAGTAAATCATACTGATGGTGCCGATTTTGAAACCTACGCCCGTCGTTTTGATGTCAATGGTGACCCGGTAGGTGAGCAGTTTATGCTCAATGACTACATGGGCAGCCACCAGAATAACTCTCAGCTGGCACAGTTGGTGGACGGCCGGGTGGTCGGTGTTTGGAACTCTAATGGTCTGGATGGCAGTGGTTATGGTATTGGCGGCAAGGTAATCGCCCTTGAAGGAACCGTTAAGGAAACAGCTGCTGCCGGAACCGCTGTTGGCCAGGTGGAGGTGGATGACCCGGATATGGGAGACACCCATCAGTTTGCCCTGACCAATAACGCCGGTGGCCGGTTTATGATCGATTCCGATACCGGCGTTATCAGTGTTGCTAACCCGAACCTGATTAATTATCGGTTGAACACCAGTCATGAAGTCTCTGTGCAAGTGACCGACAGTGCCGGTCATACGCTGACGCAGACCATGACCATTGACGTTGCAAGGGGTAATCAGGCGCCTGTTGGGATAAGTCTGGGCATGGTGGACAGTGATGAGTTTTCGCTGCATACCTACACCACGGGTGATCAGGTCTATCCAGTGGTGACCGGGCTGGATAATGGTGGCTTTATCAGTGTCTGGACCAACCGCAATGCCACAGCTTCCACTGGCGGTGATGGCAGTAGTTATTCTGTGAAAGCAAGGCTGTTTGATGCAGATGGGCAACCTGTGGGTGGGGAATTTCTGGTGAACCAGAATACCAGCAGTACCCAGCGTTACCCATCGGTCACCACGCTGGCCGATGGCGATGTGTTGATGACATGGTCTTCTGCTCACAGCGGTTCTTATCGAGTCTATGGGCGTCGGTTTGATGAAAACGGGGTGGCCCAGACCAATGACTTTGTTCTGTTTGAAAGCAGTGGGTCTGCTGAATACTGGCCGGAAGTCAGTGCCCTGGAAGATGGCGGGTATATTGTCAGTTGGTATGACTCCAGCCTTGATGGCAGTAGTAACGGCATTTATGCCCAGCGTTTTGATGCGGAGAATAATGGCCTTGGCCAGTTCCAGGTGAATCGGTATACCGCCGACAGTCAGCATTATCCAGACACGGCAGGGCTTGCTGATGGCGGTTATGTCGTCGTCTGGATGGGGCGCGGTGAAGGCCAGACCAATAACTACGGGGTTTATCTGAGACAGTACAGTGCGGATGGTGAGACTCTGGTTGAAACCACAGTCAACAATACGTTGACCAATGACCAGATTGACCCGGAAGTCGTCGCACTGGCTGATGGAGGGTATGTGGTCAGTTGGTCATCCAATCATGACGGTTATTATGATGTTTATGCCCGGGTATATGATGCCGGGGGTGAACCGGTCGGAGATGAGTTCCAGATCAGCAGCCAGGCCTCTGACCATGAATACAATAATGACATTATTGCGTTGGACGACGGCGGATTTATGGTTACCTGGCATGCTAATGATGAGAATGCCAGTAATGAGGTGTACGCCCGCCGTTACCATTCGGATGGGGAGGCTGCGGGAGAAAGTTTCCGGTTAAATGATTATATGGGAGGAAATCAGACGTTTCCTCAGTTGGCAGCATTGGCAGATGGTCGGGTAGTGGCTGCCTGGCATTCAGAGGGGCAGGATGGCAGTGGTTTTGGAACTTACGGCAAGGTGCTGACACTGGACGGGTTGGTTAAAGACAGTGCTGGCTCAGGGACCCCGGTGGGGCAGGTAAAAGTGGATGACCCTGACCTTGAAGACCAGCATATGTTCCTGCTCACTGATAATGCTGGTGGACGCTTTGCCATTGATGCCAATACCGGTGTGATCACGGTTGCCAATCCAAATCTGATTGATTATGGCGACGGCACAAGCCATGAGGTATCGGTTCAGGTCAGTGACAGTGTTGGTAATACGTTTAGTCAGACGCTTACCATTGATGTAGCTCCGGGCAACCGGGCCCCTGCCGGTATCAGTCTGGAAATGGTTGAGAGTGAAGAGTTTGCCCTGCATACCTACACCACGGGTTCCCAGCTGAACCCAATGATCACCTCCCTTGAAAATGGCGGCTTCTTCTCGGTTTGGACCAACCATAATGCCACTGCTTCTACGGGGGGCGATGGCAGCAGTTATTCCATCAAGGCCAGGCTTTTTAATGCCGATGGCCAGCCCACAGGCAATGAGTTTCAAGTGAATGTGGGAACTTCCAGCACTCAATATCAACCCTCAGTCACCACCCTGGCCAATGGCGATGTCATGGTGACCTGGACATCCTATCATCCGGGAGCCTATCGAGTTTACGGGCGTCGTTTTGATGAGGATGGCAATGCGCTGGGAGGTGAAATAGCTCTGTTTGAAAGTTCCGGTACCCACCAGTATCAGCCTGAAATTACGGCTTTAGCGGACGGGGGCTATCTGACCACCTGGCATGATGCGAGCCTTGATGGCAGCGGTCACGGTGTATTTGCTCAGCGGTTTGATGCCAATGACCAGGGGCAGGGACAGTTCCGTGTTAACCGTTATACCAGTAGTACCCAGAGTGACCCGGATACTGCCGGATTGTCTGATGGTGGTTATGTGGTGGTGTGGCATGGTTATGGTACTGGCCAGACAGGAGATTATGGTGTCTACCTCCGTCACTACAGTGCTGATGGTTCGACCCTGGTGGAAATGCCTGTCAGTAACACCATTGCCAGTGACCAGGCTTACCCGAAAATCACGGCTACGGATGATGGTGGTTATGTGGTGAGCTGGTCTTCGAAGAATGGCGGTTATTACGATGTTTATGCCCGTCAATTCAATGCCCAGGGTGAACCGCAAGGGAATGAATTCCAGATTACCTCTCAATCCGGTGAGCACGAGTATGCCAGAGAAGTTATTTCATTAAGCGACGGCGGCTTTATGGTCAGCTGGTATGCCAGTAATGCTGACGGTGCTGGTGATGAGGTCTATGCCCGTCGTTATAATGCGGATGGCGAAGCTATGGGAGTTGCTTTCCGGCTGAATGATGAAATCAGGTCTGACCAGGAGAACGCCCAGCTTGAACAGCTGGCCGATGGCCGGGTAGCCGCCGTCTGGCACTCCGCCACCGGGGATGGCAACGGCTGGGGTGTCTACGGAAAAATATTGTCACTGGATGGCACGGTTAATGACAATGCCGGGGCTGGAGTAGCCGTTGGCAAGGTGAAAGTGGATGATCCTGATTTTGGGGATGAGCACCAGTTCCTGTTGACCGATAGTGCGGGCGGTCGCTTTACCATTGATGCCAATACCGGTGTGATTACCATCGCAAACCCTGCGTTGATTAATTACAGCGATGACTCCAGCCATGAGTTGACGGTTCAGGTAACAGACAGTGCAGGCCATACCTTCTCCGAGACAGTGACCATTGATGTTGCTCAGGGCAACAAGGCACCGGTCAGCTTAAGTCTGTCGATGGTGGAGTCCGATGAGTTTGCCCTGCACACCTTTGCATCCGGTGATCAGGTGCATCCGGATGTTACCGCACTGGATAATGGTGGGTTCCTGACAGTCTGGACCAATCGTAATGCCACTGCCTCTACGGGCGGAGATGGTAGCAGTTATTCCATCAAAGCTCAGTTATTTAATGCGGATGGTCAGCCCCAGGGCAGTGAGTTTCTGATTAACCAGAACACGTCCAGTACCCAGCGTTATACCACGACCACCACATTAAGTAACGGTGATGTGCTGGTGACCTGGTCTTCCCATCATGGTGGCGCCTACCGGGTTTATGGAAGGCGGTTTGATGAAAATGGTGCAGCGCAAACCGATGATATGGCTCTGTTTGAAAGCAGTGGCAGCCATGAATACTGGCCAGACATCAGTGCTTTGGAGGATGGAGGTTATGTGGTCAGCTGGTATGACTCAAGCCTGGATGGCAGCAGTAATGGTATTTTTGCCCAGCGCTTTAATGCGGACGATGAAGGGCAGGGCCAGGTTCAGGTAAACCGCTATACAAGCGGTTCTCAAGCCTGGCCCAACACAGCAGGCCTGGCTGACGGTGGCTACGTTATTGCCTGGCATGGGCCCGGTGCTGACCAGACTGGTAATGATGGGGTTTATATCCGGCAATACAGTGCCGACGGTGAAACCATCGTTGAAACCACAGTCAGTAATACGATTACCAGCAGCCAGCAGAACGCAACCGTCACAGCGCTTGCGGATGGCGGTTATGTGGTGAGTTGGTCATCCAATCATGTTGGTTATTACGATGTGTATGGGCGAACCTTTGATTCAAAAGGTGAACCTGTTGGCGATGAATTTAAAATCAGCAGCCAGTCCTCTGACCATGAATACAATAAAGATATTATTGCGTTGGACGACGGTGGGTTTATGGTTACCTGGCATGCCAGTGTAGCCGGTGGCAACAGCTACGAGGTATATGCACGCCGCTATAATGCCGATGGCGAGGCCATTGGAGACAGTTTCCAGCTCAACGAGTACATGGATAATAGTCAGGAATGGCCAAAACTGGAAACATTGGCTGATGGTCGCATAGCCGCTGTCTGGCACTCATACAACCAGGATGGCAATGGCTGGGGTGTATACGGCAAGGTGCTGGCACTGGATGGCATGGTTAAGGACAGTGCGGGTGCTGGCACAGCCGTGGGTCGGGTCGAGGTCAATGACCCGGATATGAATGATGAGCACCTGTTCCTGCTGGAAGACAGTGCGGGTGGACGTTTTGCCATCGATGCCAACACCGGTGTGATCAGTGTTGCTAATCCAGCCTTGATTGACTATGGCGAAGATACCAGCCATGACTTGTCTGTAAAAGTGACAGACAGTGCTGGTAATACCCTGACGCAAACCCTGACCATTGATGTGGCACCCAGCAATCGGGCTCCGGCCAGCCTGAGCCTGGCCATTTCTGAAGGAGAAGAGTTTGCGCTTCATACCGCTACCACTGGAGATCAGGTGGAGCCAGTAGTGACCGCTCTGGAAAACGGCGGCTTCCTGTCTGTCTGGACCAACAGAAATGCTACGGCTTCCACTGGCGGTGATGGCAGCAGTTATTCCGTCAAAGCCAGAGTATTTGATGCTGATGGGCAACCCCAGGGCAATGAGTTTCAGATCAATCAGGGCGTGACCTATACCCAGCAGAGCCCTTCGGTAACCACTCTGACGAATGGTGAGGTGCTGGTGACATGGACTTCTAGCCAGTCAGGGAGCTATCGAATTTATGGAAGGCGTTACGATGAAGATGGCAATGCTCTGAGCAATGAGTTTACTTTGTTTGAAAGTGCAGGCACCCAACAGTATCAACCTGAGGTAACAGCCTTGGCCGATGGGGGGTATCTAGCCACATGGTACGACACCAGTCTGGATGGCAGTAGTCACGGTGTATTTGCGCAGCGTTTTAATGCCAGTGATGAGGGGCAGGGACAATTCAGAGTTAACCGTTATACCTCAAACGCCCAGGACTCTTCTGATGCAGCAGGACTTGCTGGTGGTGGCTATGTTGTTGTCTGGAAAGGGCGTGGGGCGGATCAGACCAGTGATGATGGTGTTTATTTACGCCAGTACAGTGCAGATGGTGAAACCCTGGTTGAAATGACAGTTAGTAACTCTGTGGCCAGTACGCAGAACAATGCCAAAGTGACAGCTCTTGTTGATGGCGGCTATGTAGTCAGCTGGTCGTCCTATCATGATGGCTACTACGATGTCTATGCCCGGCAGTTTAATGTTCACGGCGAGCCTCAGGGGGATGAATTCCAGATCAGTACCCAGGACGCAGGCCATGATTACAGTACAGATGTTATTGCGCTGGATGATGGCGGGTTTATCGCTACCTGGCAAGCTGCAAATGCTGATGGCAGTGGTAATGAAGCCTATGCTCGCCGTTATGATTCAGAAGGTGAGGCTGCTGGTGAGCCATTCCGGTTAAATGATGTCAGTGGCAATAATCAGTATGCTTCTCAGCTTCAGGTGCTGGCGGATGGTCGGGTGGTGGCTGTCTGGCAGTCCAGTGGTCAGGATGGGAGTGGCTACGGTGTTTACGGCAAGGTGCTGGCTCTGGATGGCTTGCTGAAAGAAGGGGCTGGGGCTGGAACAGAAGTAGGCAAGGTGCTGGTGGATGATCCGGATATGGGGGATGAACATCAGTTCCTGTTGGTGGATGATGCTGATGGACGTTTTGCCATTGATGCTGATACCGGGGTAATTACTCTGGCTGACCCTGACCAGATTGATCACAGCGAAGATCCTCGACATGAATTAAGTGTCAAGGTTACTGACAGCGCCGGACACACCCTGACACAGACCCTCACTATTGAAGTCGCTCCCAGTAGCCATGCCCCCACAGGCCTCAGCCTGGAAACGGTGGCTGGTGATGAGTTTGTCATTAATTACAATAAAACCGGCAGCCAGACGGATCCTGTCATTACTTACCTTGAGGACGGTGGTTTCATCACCATCTGGGTGAACCAGAATGCCACCGCATCGACGGGCGGTGATGGCAGTAACTACTCTCTGAAAGCCCAGCGCTTTGATGCCAATGGGGACAAGCTTGGGTATGAATTTCAGGTTAACCAGACGACATATCACCACCAACTCCAGCCTTCTACAACGACATTAGCCAATGGTGATGTGCTGGTGACATGGAGTTCGTTACAGAATAACAGTACCTATCGAGTTTATGGTCGTCGCTTTGATGCGGATGGTAATGCCCAGGGGGATGAAATCACCCTGTTTGAAAGTGCGGGCAGTAGTCAGTATCAAAGTGAGGTTAGTGCCCTTGAGGATGGGGGATACATTGTCAGTTGGCACGATAACAGCCAGGATGGTAGTAGCAATGGTGTTTATGCTCAGCGGTTTAATGCTGATGATGAAGGATCTGGGCAGTTCCGGGTTAATAGTTATACGACCAATAGCCAATCAGATCCTGATACTGCTGGCTTGTCTGATGGGGGCTATGTCATTGTCTGGCAAGGTCGTGGAGCAGATCAGACCGGTGACGATGGCGTTTATCTTCGCCAGTACAGTGCTGACGGTGAAACACTGCTTGAGACAACGGTCAGCAATACCCTCTCCAGTACTCAGAATCGGCCCAAAGTAGCTGATCTTGCCGATGGCGGCTATGTTGTCAGCTGGTCGTCCTACCATGATGGCTATTACGATGTTTATGCAAGGATCTTTAATGACCAGGGTCAGCCTGTAGGTGATGAATTCCAGATTAGCCATCACTCCGCTGACCATGACTATACCACCGATATTATTACACTGGATGACGGCGGCTTTATGGTGAGCTGGTTTACCGGTGATGCGGATGGGGCAAACCATGAAGCTTATGGAAGACGCTATACCGCTGATGGTGAAGCGGCTGGGGACGCCTTCCGGATAAACGATTATATCAACAGCCATCAGTATAATGCCCAGCTTCAGCAACTGGCTGATGGCAAGGTGGCTGCGGTATGGCAGTCCAATAACCAGGACGGTAGTGGTTACGGCATCTATGGCCGGCTGCTATCGCTGGATACGGTAGTGAAAGATAATGCAGCCGCTGACACAGTGGTTGGCAGAGTGAAAGTGGATGATCCTGATCTGGATGACCAGCACCAGTTTGTACTGGTGGATGATGCCGATGGACGCTTTGCTATTGATGCGGATACCGGGGTGATTACTCTGGCAGATCCTGGCCAGATTGATTACTCCGAAGACACCAGCCATGACCTTTCTATTAAGGTAACGGACAGCAGCGGACACACGCTGACTCAGACATTAACTATCGATGTAGCTCCCAGTAACCAGGCACCGACCAGTATGAGCCTGGAAAGAGTGGAGTCGGACGCCTTTGCGTTGCATACCTTCACCTCCGGGGGGCAGGTTCACCCGGTTATTACTGCTTTGGACGACGGTGGGTTTATTTCTGTCTGGACGAACAGAAATGGCAGTGCTTCTACGGGTGGGGATGGCAGTAATTATTCAGTAAAAGCCCAGCGGTTTGATGCCGATGGGCAGCCTGCAGGAAATGAGTTCCAGATTAATCAGTCCACTTATCACCATCAATATCAGCCTTCAGTAACCACCTTAACCAATGGCGATGTGCTGGTGACCTGGACCTCTTATCAGAATAATGCCAACTATCGGGTCTACGGCCGCCGCTTTGATGATGAAGGCAATGCCCTCAGTGGTGAGTTCACGTTGTTTGAAGGAGCTGGCAGCCATCAGTATGAAACGGATGTTACTGCCCTGGAAGATGGCGGTTATCTGGTCAGCTGGCAGGACTCTTCGCTGGATGGAGATAATTATGGGGTCTTTGCTCAGCGATTTAATGGAGATGATGAAGGTCAGGGGCAGTTCAGGGTAAACAGTTATACCAGCAGTACCCAGAACTGGCCTGATACAGCCGGTCTTGCAGACGGTGGTTATGTGGTGGTCTGGCAGGGGCGGGGAGCAGATCAAACCGGCAACAATGGTGTGTACTTGCGCCAATACAGTGCCAATGGTGAAACCCTGTTAGAAACAGCGGTCAGCAATACCATTACCAGTGAACAGATTCATGCCAAAGTGTCTGCTCTCGCTGATGGTGGTTATGTGGTGAGCTGGTCATCCAACCATGATGGCTATTACGACGTTTATGCCCGGGTATTTAATGCTCAGGGTGAGCCTCAGGGAGATGAGTTTCAGTTAAGCACACAATCGGCAATTCATGAGTATACCTATGACGTGATAGGACTGGACGACGGTGGGTTTATTTCGACCTGGTACTCCAATGCTGATGGTGCCAGTAATGAAGTGTATGCCCGTCGTTATGACAGTGGTGGTGAAGCGGTTGGAGAGCCATTTAAAGTCAACGATTACATCGGTGATAACCAGTACGCCTCTCAGCTTGAAGTACTGGCCGATGGCCGTGTAGCAGCGGTCTGGCATTCTTATAAAGAGGATGGCAGTGACTGGGGCGTGTACGGCAAGTTAATGACCCTGGATGGCCTGGTTAAAGACAATGCTGTTGCCGATACCGCCGTTGGCCAGGTGAAAGTTGATGATCCGGATCTGGGCGATGAGCACCAGTTTGCCATGGTCGATGATGCCGGTGGCCGCTTTACCATTAATGCGGATACCGGTGTGATTACGGTTGCCGATCCTGACCTGATTGATTACCAGGAAGACACCAGCCATGAGCTGTCAGTGAAAGTGACTGACAGCGCCGGGAACACCCTTACCCAGACCTTTACTATCGATGTAGCCCCCAGTAACCGGGCCCCGGCCAGCCTGAGTCTTGGGCGGGTGGAAAGTGATGAGTTTGCCGTCAATCAGAATACAACGGGCAACCAGACAGAACCGCTCACAACGGCACTGGAGAGTGGTGGCTTTATGAGTGTCTGGACTAATCAGAATGCTACGGCTTCGACTGGAGGGGATGGTAATGGTTATTCAGTTAAAGCCAGGTTGTTTGATGCAGATGGCCAGCCTGTGGGTGATGAGTTTCAGGTTAATGCGAATACTTCCAGCCACCAGCAGCATCCTTCGGTGACAACGCTTTCCAACGGTGATGTGCTGGTGACCTGGATTACTCACCACCCTGGCGCGTATCGAATTTATGGGCGCCGTTTTGATGAGGATGGCAATGCACTCACCAGTGACTTCACTATGTATGAGGGCTCTGGTTCTCACCAGTACCAGCCAGAAGTGACAGCATTGTCTGATGGTGGTTATCTGACCACTTGGCATGATGCCAGTCAGGATGGCAGTAATAATGGCGTGTATGCCCAGCGGTTTGATGCCAATGATCAGGGTATGGGGCAGTTCAAAGTCAATGATTATACCTCGGTGCATCAGGATAGCCCAGATGCGGCAGGGCTTTCGAACGGCGGGTATGTGATTGTCTGGGACGGAACCAATTCGGATCAAACAAGTGATGATGGCGTTTATCTGAGGCAATACAATGCTAATGGTGAAACGGTATTTGAGGCAACAGTTAGTACTACGATCTCTGGAACTCAGTATGGGGCAAAAGTTTCAGCTCTGGCTGATGGGGGGTATGTAGTTAGCTGGCGATCCAATCACGATGGCAGCTACAAGCTTTATGGAAGAGTGTTTAATGAGGAGGGGGAAGCGCAAGGGGAAGAGTTCCTTGTTGATGAACAGGCCTCTTATGTTAATTCAGTCCTGGGCTTAGAGGATGGAGGCTTCCTGGCCAGCTGGTATACACCTTCTGATTCAGATGGAGCAGGACACGAGGTGTATGCCCGTCGTTATGATGCCAGCGGTGATGCGGTGGGGGATGCCTTTATGCTCAGTGATTACATGGGCAGCCACCAGTATAACGCCGACTTGCAGCAACTGGCCGATGGCCGCATAGTTTCTGTCTGGCAGTCCAATGGATCCGATGGCAATGGATATGGCATTGCCGGTAAGGTCATCTCCCTTGAAGGTGTCGTAAGCGATACAACGGTAGCAGGAACTGCCGTGGGTCAGGTGGAAGTGGACGACCCGGATATGGGCGACACTCACCAGTTTGTTCTGGTGGACGACGCAGGTGGCCGGTTCGCGATTGATGCAGATACGGGGGTTATCACAGTTGTTGACCCTGACCTGCTTGATTATACCGAAGCCAGCAGTCATGACCTTTCAGTGAAAGTGACCGACAGTGCCGGGCATACCCTGACCCAGACATTGACCATTGATGTGGCGAAAGGGAATCAGGCACCTTCGGCTATGAGTCTGGTGATGGCAGAGGAGGAAGAGTTTGCCCTGCATACCTACACATCAGGCGATCAAACATGGCCGGTAATCACTGCTCTTGATGATGGTGGTTTCCTCACTGTTTGGGTGAATCAGAATGGTAGTGCATCAGCGGGTGGTGATGGCAGTAACTACTCTGTTAAGGCCCAGCGATTTGGTGCTGATGGACAGCCCGCAGGTGAAGAATTCCAGATTAATCAGTCAACTCATTCTCATCAGTACCAGCCATCAGTCACTACGTTAACGAATGGAGAGGTTCTGGTCACTTGGACCTCCTATCAAAATAACAGCAACTATAGAGTGTATGGCCGTCGCTATGATGAAGAAGGTAATGCCCTTACTGGCGAGATAACGCTGTTTGAATCGGCGGGCAGCCATCAGTATGAGACTGAGGTGACGGCTCTTGCGGATGGTGGTTATCTGGTCAGCTGGCATGACTCTTCTCTTGATGGCAGTAACTACGGTGTTTTTGCACAGCGCTTTGATGCCAGTGACGAAGGCCTTGGTCAATTCAGGGTCAATAGTTATACGTCGAGTCATCAGTACCATCCGGACACAGCCGGACTGGCCGATGGCGGTTATGTGGTGGTCTGGTATGGCTATGGAGAGGATCAAACCGGCGATAGAGGTGTCTACCTTCGTCATTACAGTGCCGATGGTGAATCACTTGTTGAAACAACGGTAACGAACACCATTACCAGCGAACAAACTAACCCGAAGGTGACTGCCCTGGCCGATGGGGGATATGTCATTAGCTGGGCTTCCAATCATGATGGTTATTATGATGTGTACGCCCGGATATTCAATGCCCAGGGCGAGCCTGTGGGCGATGAATTCCAGGTCAGTGTTCAGTCATCCGAGCATGATTATAACTACGGTATCGTTGCGCTGGACGATGGTGGATTTATCAGCAGTTGGCAGGCCACCAATGTGGATGGTGCAAGCCATGAAGTGTATGCCCGCCGTTATGATGCCCAGGGCGAAGCAGCCGGGGAGGCCTTTAAGGTTAATGATTATATTGGAGAGAACCAATACGCCTCTGAGATGGATGTTCTTTCTGATGGACGTGTGGCTACCGTCTGGCACTCTTATAAACAGGACGGCAGTGGCTGGGGTGTCTATGGCAAGGTAATGGCTCTGGATGGTCTGGTGAAAGACAGCGCCGGGGCCGATACTGCTGTTGGTCGGGTGAAGGTGGATGATGCTGATATTGGCGATGAGCACCAGTTTGTTCTGGAAGATGATGCGGATGGGCGCTTTACCATTGATGCGGATACCGGTGTGATTCGGGTCGCTGACCCTGACCTGATTGATTATAAAGACAGTACCCAGCATGAATTGACAGTGAAAGTGACCGATTCTGGCGGCAATACCCTAACCCAGACGTTTACTGTGGATGTTGCTCCGGGTAACCGGTCACCAGTCAGCCTGAAAATGGTCAGTGCTGAAAGTGATGAGTTTGCCCTGCATGAATATACCGCCAGTGGCCAGATTGATCCGGTCGTGACTGCGCTGGATAACGGCCATTTTCTTACTGTCTGGACGCATCAGGATGCAGAGCTTGCCGATGGCGGGGATGGCAGTGGCTATGCCATCAAGGCAAGACTGCATGATAGCAATGGCCAGCCCCTGGGGGATGAGTTTTATATTAACCAGTACACCGGGGGCAATCAGGAGATGCCCACTGTCACTACTTTAAATAGTGGTGATGTGCTGGTTTCCTGGAGAACCTACAAGGATGGAAAGTACTCTGTTTCCGGGCGTCGCTTCAATGAAGAGGGGGTTGCTGAAACGGATGAGTTTGCTCTCTTTGAAACCATTGGTGGCACCCAGAACCAGCCAGAGGTGACGGCTCTGGCTGATGGGGGATACCTGGTCAACTGGTATGACACCAGTCTTGATGGCAGTTCTCATGGGATCTTTGCCCAGCGCTTTGATAGTGATAACAATGGAACCGGGCAATTCCAGGTCAACAGTTACTCCGTTAATAGCCAGTTCACCCCTGATGCGACCGGATTGCCCGACGGGGATTATGTGGTGGTCTGGAACGGTCGCGGAGAAGGCCAGGCCAGTGATGACGGGGTGTATCTGCGCCATTACAGTGCCGATGGGGAAACCCTGGTTGAAACCGCGGTCAATAACAGCACCTGGGGGACTCAGAATGATGTGCAGGTAAATACCCTGCCTGATGGAGGCTACCTGATTAGCTGGATCTCCAATCACAGTGGCGAAAAGGCGGTTTATGGACGACGTTATGATACAGAGGGTCAGGCTCTGACCGATGAGTTCCAGATTTCGCCATTTGAGTACAACAATGTCAGCAACCATAAGGTCACCGGTTTGGACGACGGCGGGTTTGTGGTCAGCTGGACATCCACTGCGGATGCTGGAGAAGAGGCTCAAGTCTTTGCCCGTCGCTTTGATGCTTCCTTTATATCGGAGGTTGAATACAGTGGTAGCGATGGAGCTTTGGTGGATACAGGCTCTATTGAGCTGGGAGGCGACACCAGTAACCGTATAGAGCTGGATACCCGGTTGGAAGGGTATGATGCCTTTACTTTCCAGATGGAGTACACCTCTACCGGTTCTCATTCAGGTGGGATGGAAAATGTATTCGGGGCTCCGATCAGTTCAATGGATAACCTGCTCAATGTTTTTGTGAACAACAGTGATGGCTCTCTTGGCATGAATCTGTTTGGTTCGGATGTCACTTTTGCCAACTCACCCGATATGCATGATGGTCAAACTCATAACATTACATTTAGCTGGGATAGTGCCACTGGGGAAATGCAGGCGTTTGATAATGGTGTTCTGTTCTCTACCCAGACAGTGAAGCAGGGAAGCGTTATGAGTGCAGGAGGTTATGCCATCATTGGTCAGGAACAGGATGCTTATGGTGGTGGTTTTGATGGTAGTCAGGCAACCAATAACGTGTCTCTTGGTCATGTGACCATGGCTTATGAAAAAGTGACTCAGGCGGATATTGAAACAGGACAAGACCTCAAAGACCTGAGCAATGAGCTGGCTTTTGATATTCGGGTTGAAAATAACGAGATTGTCGATGCCAGCGACTCCGCCAGCAGCCTCACGATTGCAGGCAGTATCTCCCACCAACGCAATTTTGAGTTTGTTCCTGAAGAGGGCTTTAGTGGTGATGCTGAAGTAACCGTTACGACCAGCGATGGCCAGACAACATCCACGTCAGTGGTAACCTACACGGTCCCTGAAAACAGTGATGAAACTGTGTCGTATTCCGCAGACGAACTGCAGGCGCTGTCTGAGATAGCATCTGGAGAACCCTTTATCCTGAATGATCATCTGGCAGATAGTCAGACCATTTCTGACCTGACATTGCTGCAGGATGGGCGAATTGCCGCGGTCTGGCAATCCCAAGGCCAGGATGGAAGCAGTACCGGTGTCTACGGCAAGGTGTTCTCTGTGGATGGTTTGGCTAAAGACAGTGCGGTAGATGGAACGGCTGTGGGACGTGTGGCGGTTGAGGATTCGGATCTGGGAGATAAGGCGCATGAGTTTGAACTGGTTGATGATGCAGGTGGACGCTTTAGTATTGATGCGGCTACGGGGGTGATCACCATAGCAGACTCCAGCCTGATCGACGCCAGAGAGAACAGTAGCCACGATATAACGGTCAAAGTGACAGATCCTGCCGGTAATGTGGTTACAGAAACCATGACCCTTTCGGTTGCTGCCAGCCACTTTGACTCTGCAGCCCCTGAGTCAACCATTTTGGAAGCCCTTTATGACCCGTCAATTCGTCAGTTGGCATTGGAGGGTACTGGATTTTATGACATTCTGGATCTTCAGCACTCGGCGGAAACCACCGATCTGGTCGATGTACTGGACTGGAGCAAACTCAGCTACAACATCAATGGTTCGCAGTCGGTCAGCTTGAGCAAGAGTGACATTCAAAGCGCCAGGGTCTGGGACAATAACCGTATTGTGATTGAGTTGAGCACCAGCAAGGCAGAGCAAATTTCCAACAGCACCGGGGGGAATTTCAACAACGATACGATCTCCGTTGCGGCAGGGTTTATCCGTGACCTTGCGGGTAACCCGGCAACAACCGATGAGCTGGTGGATGGCAGTGTGACCGAATCTGACCTCAAGGTTCCTGAACTGACCACCGCTATGGCTTCGGATAATGAACTGACCTTAAGCTTCTCTGAGGCGCTGGAAGGGGAGCCTGGTAATAATGAATTTATTATCAAAGTGGGTGGTAGCAGCCGGATTGTCAGTGATGTAACGGTTAATGGGCAGGACGTGACCGTGTCCTTCACGGGGGATGCCCTGACTGGGGATGAACAGCTGGAGTTCAGTTATCGGGGAACCAGTCTGGAAGACGCGGCAGGAAACCCTGTGAACAGTATCAGTGAACACCCTGCCGGCTACAGTTACAGCTCTTCCCAGGGGGCAGGTACTTTGATTGGTGGCGAAGGCGATGACCTCTTCTTTATCAATCATGATGGAACACTCACTGGTAACGAGGGGGCCGATACGTTTGATCTGAATCACCTTGGCACGGCGTCAGAACCCGCTGAAACCACTATTACCGACTTCAATATGGATGAGGGGGATGTGCTGGATATCCGGGATCTGCTAGTGGGTGAGGAAAATAATGACCTGACCGATTACCTCCATTTTGACCAGGCCAATACCACGGACCCAATCCTGGAAATTCGGGATACGCCCAATGGTGATGTCAAGCATAAGGTCAACCTCCACGGAATCGATCTCTCCATTTATGGCAACAGTGATGCGGACATCATTAACGGCCTGCTGAACGACGGTAACCTGAGAACCGATGAATAACGACTGTGCCCGATTCGGCTCAATGAAAAAAGGGCTGAGTGGATGGATGATCAAATGGCCTGTTGTTCTTGATCATCCAGCTCCTCGGTGTCTGAGCGGGGATCAATCTGGGCAACCACAGGGGTGGTTCTTGGAACGGGCACAAAGGATTGTTCATCCAGAGAGTAAATAGCCGGGCGTGAACGCATTCGTATCAGGAAAAACAATCCTGTCACTCCCATGGCCCCGATAAAGAAAATCATCAGCCCCTCGGCAAAGTGACTCATAAACACTGAAGCGAAAACCGGCCCAAGACAGGCTCCAAAACTGTATGCCAGCAACAACCCCTGGGTACCGGATACGATATCGTCAGGGTGCATGTGGTCGCAGCCGTGGCTGATGGCCAGGGGATACAGGGTAAACGTGGCACCGCCCACAAGAAACAACAGGGTCAGTTGAATCCACGGGTTGTCATTCACCATCATCAGAAGAAAGCAGGCGATGCACCCCAGCAGGGCGACCATCACCAGTGTTTTTCGCCGATCCATAAAGTCGGATAGATGTCCAACCGGGTACTGTAGCGCCATGCCTCCAGCCATGGTCACTGCCAGGAACAGGGCCACAGAATCATCATCAAGACCTCGGTCCGCCAGATAAATGGGCAGCATGGCGTAGAGCCCACCCAATACCAGTCCTCCTGCCAGACAGCCGAGAACGCCGGATGGGGTTAGGCTATAGAGTTTACGAAGATCCAGACTGGATGATGCCTCCATTTCAGGGGTGGGCATCCTGGTCATGACCGGTGGAAAGACAGAGAGTGCCAGGAGAATACCAATCAATAGAAAGGGGGCCATGGTGTCACTGTCAACGACCCCTACAAATAATTGTCCCAATGCGTTAGCGCCATAAAGGGAAACCATATAGAAAGACAGTACCCGCCCCCGGTTGGCGGTTTCGCTTTCACAGAGCAGCCAGGACTCCACCACCACAAAAATACCGGCTACAGCCATGCCATTAAGAAAACGCAGAGGGAACCATAACAGTATATTGTCGAAAAGGGCCAGGCTAAGAACCGAGGCGCTCAGCAGGGCGATGAAACCGGCAAAGGAGCGAATGTGGCCAATGCGTCGTACCATTTTCTCCGTGCGGAATGACCCGGCCAGCAGCCCCAGATAGTAGATGCCCCCCAGCATGCCCGCCAGAAGGTCGTTGTTTTCAGAGGCATTGATTCTCAGGGGCACCAGGGTCATCAGATAGCCACTGGCCAGAGCAAAAATAAATAAGCCGGTTAATGGAGCATAAAAGCGAGCCATGGGTTCTACCTGACGGGTTCAGTGAGCAGGCTGCAGGGCCTTCATAGGTTCTGGGTTGACTTCTGATGTATCGGCGGCGCTGGGCGAATGGCAAGACGGATAAGGAATATTGATTGATTCAGGGCTGTATTCCGTCAGCCCCATTGCCGTATGCTTTTACGGTATGGAATCAATGTTCAAGGAAGCATCATAAAGGGGGAAGCCCAGCCTGCAGGTGGCTGGGAAAGGTTGACCCGGAATCGTTTGATTAAAAATAGCTGAACCAAAAATAAAAGTGCGAAAGGAGTCAGGAATGATCAGGCAATTAACAGGGCTTCTGGCT
Organism: Endozoicomonas sp. Z74; assembly: GCF_057680865.1. Classification (NCBI taxonomy): domain Bacteria; kingdom Pseudomonadati; phylum Pseudomonadota; class Gammaproteobacteria; order Oceanospirillales; family Endozoicomonadaceae; genus Endozoicomonas; species Endozoicomonas sp. Z74. The sequence continues at coordinate 40,972 of NZ_JBLYZI010000022.1, read as the reverse complement.
GGAAGTCTGTTCTGGTGTATGGGGGCTGTCGGGGCGGTCTCGGATGTGGCCGATGAGGTGGCTCCCGAGGGGGCAACGGGACGGGTGGCGCAGTCACTGGTGTCAGCCAGTGATTTCATGGTGGCCGCCGCCAATCCTTACGCGGTCAATGCCGGTTACCAGATATTGAAGCAGGGAGGAACGGCGGTTGATGCCATGATTGCCACCCAGCTGGTGCTGAATCTGGTAGAGCCACAGTCCTCCGGTATTGGGGGAGGGGCATTTGCTGTGTATTTCGATGGCCCCAGGCAACGGCTGACCACATGGGATGGTCGGGAAACGGCCCCTGCTTCGGTAACGCCTGATCTGTTTCTGGACTCCAGGGGAGAGCCCCTGTCGTTTTATGACGCAGTGGTTGGGGGGCGATCCGTGGGTACTCCCGGTACGCTGAAACTGATGAAAGAGATGCATCAGCGTTATGGCAAGTTAAGCTGGAAAGTCCTGTTTCAACCGGCCATCGAACTGGCAGACAATGGATTTATCGTTTCCCCCCGTCTGGCTGCTCTGGTGGCAAAGGACCGTGAACGACTGAGTCGGTATCCCGTTACTGGACAGTACTTTTTTCCCAAGGGCAAGGCGATTCAGTCGGGGGACATGCTGAAGAATCCTGATTTTGCTGAGACCTTGACGCTGCTGGCTGAAAAAGGCATTCAGCCTTTTTATCAGGGGAAAATTGCCCATGATCTGGTGGCAGCGGTGCGTTCCGCGAAAGATAATCCTGGCGTGCTCAGCCTGGATGATTTGAAGAACTATCGGGTGATCGAGCGACAGCCTGTCTGCCAGGAGTATCGAGGATTCAATGTGTGTGGCATGGGACCTCCCAGCTCCGGGGCACTGACCGTAGGGCAGATTCTGGGGATGCTGGAACCCTATGATATCAGGGCACTGGGACCGGACAACCCCCAGAGCTGGCGACTGATTGGCGATGCGTCACGGTTGGCCTTTGCGGATCGGGGGTTGTACATGGCGGATACCGACTTTGTCTCAATGCCGGAAGGGTTACTGGACAAGCAGTATCTCCAGAGTCGCTCCCGGTTGCTCAGTGGTGATAAGGCAATGACCGAGGTCTATGCCGGTGCTCCTCCCGAGGTCACCCGGTTGGCGCGTTCCCCGGATGAATCCATTGAACTGCCCTCCACCAGTCATATCAGTATTGTGGATGCCCTGGGTAATGTGGTGTCCATGACCACAACCATTGAGAATGGCTTTGGTTCCCGGGTGATGGTGGGAGGTTTTTTACTGAACAATGAATTGACTGATTTCTCCTTCCGGCCCTCCAGAGAGGGCAAACCCATTGCCAACCGGATTGAGCCGGGCAAGCGACCCAGGTCGTCCATGGCCCCCACTGTGGTGATGAAAGAAGGGAAGCCTTACATGGTGATTGGCTCTCCTGGAGGCAGTCGTATTATTGGTTATGTGGCCAAAACGCTCATTGCTCATCTGGACTGGCAGCTGCCACTGGACGAAGCAATCAATCTGCCTCACCGGGTTAACCGCTTTGGTACTTATGACCTTGAGGAAGGAACCAGCGCTGAATTTATGGCTGCCTCCCTGAAACAGTTAGGTTATGACGTGAAGGTGCGGGAACTGAACAGTGGGCTGCATGGCATACTGCTTACGGCGGAGGGGCTTAAAGGGGCTGCTGATATTCGCCGGGAAGGGACGGCCATGGGGGATTAAAAAAGAGGGAAGCTGGCGGCTGGGTGGTTTGCAATCGACTCTGCCGCCGGTTTCACCTCTGTTAAAAGCTTTTGTCTTTATCCATGCAGGTAACGCTCATCAGCCAGCGTACGGTACAGAGCACTCCAAGGTTAATGGCCAGGGCAACCAGTCCGGCATTGACACCATAAAACTGCTTCACACCCATTTGCAGGGTAATCCCCATAAACAGCAATCCACAAACCAGCCCTGCCAGTACTGGCCGGGCTCCCGGTTTTTTCCAGTGCAGGGCAATCACAAAGGCCGGGAAGCACTGTATTAACAGTTCCAGCTTCAATTCGATCAGCCGCCACAGGGTGATGTCCCGGTAAAGGGCAAGAATCGCCATTACTCCCATCAGAATCACGGTAATCCGGTGGTCATGCTTTAACCCCTCCCTGCTGGTTTGCTGGATCAGATCATGGCGGATAATGGAAACCACCGACAGTAAAACAGAGTCCGCTGTGGACATGATGGCCGCCAGGACAGCCATCAACACCAGCATTGCGGCGGCCCGGTTCCAGGGGCCACTGTCTGCCCAGAGTCCCAGCAGGCGGGGCAGTACCTGGTCGGCCTGCAGGCCCAGGTTCAGATCCAGAAGGGCAATGGCTGTCCAGCCGGTGAAGAGGATAACAAAAGAGGTCAACAGGGAGACGATGCCCATGACCGCCAGCGACTGGTGGAGGACTCGGTCGCTGGCGGCGGCAAATATTCTCTGGAGGGTCTGGGGATAGACGATCACTGACAGTCCCCCGAGCAGCATCAGGCTGAACCACTTGATCTGGACGGTGCCAGAAGGTATTCCCGCACTGTCAGGCCGTAAGCGGGTGACTTCCCGGGCGATACTGTCCAGCCCACCGGACACCTGCATCATCCAGAAGACCAGGCAGGTAAACCCCGCCAGCATGATCAACCCCTGGATCATATCGGTCCAGGCAACGGCCCTGAGCCCACCCAGAATATCGTAGGTCAGGATAATCACGGCGAAGAGAAGAACGCCTGCCTCATAAGAGATCATGCCGTTGGTGATGACATTAAGAATCTCGCCAGCGGCCTTGAGCTGGGCAAACAGAAAATTACCCAGAGACAGGATCAGTACCACAGCCACCAGAACTCTCAATAACGGGGATGGGTCAGGGAAACGGAAACGTATCCAGTCTCCTGGGGTTATAAAGTGGTGCTGAGTCGCCAGTGGGCGCAGTTTGGGAACCAGGAGGTGAAAGCTCACGGATATGGAAGCCCAGAGTCCTGCAGACATGATCCAGATAAACCCGAGCCGGTAGCCCTGGCCACTGAAGCCCAGAATATTGCCACTGAAAGCCGTTGCATAAATGGTGAGAAAAAGCACCAGAAAACCCAGGGATCGATTCGCCAGGTAATGATCACTGGCATTTTTACGGGTACTTCGGTTCCTGGCGACCAGGCAGGCAGGAACCAGTACCAGCAGATACAGGGCAATGGACAGGAGGCTGAAGGCAGGAGACTGAGCCATGGATTACTCTCCTTCGGACGGAAGGGTAAGCCACAACAGGGCATTCACCAGAGTAAGCAGGATATAGCAGCCAAAAGCGATCACTACCCAGCCTGGAAAACCGAATACACTGGGCCCTGTGCTGTTTGCAGGCTTGTACCATGGCACAGATAAAACCAGCAGCATTACCATAAGGATCAGGCTGGCGAGGCGAAGGCGTTTATTCATTGTTGTTCTCTTCAGTGGCTCCTGGTGAACCTGGAAAATGAATGTCTGGGCAATTTATTATGAAAAAAGTACACCGTTACCAGGCTCTGGAGCCACTTTCAGGGTTCGGGATGGGCTGCACTTTTTTCTCATGGCTGTTTAGAGTAGACATTGGAGCGGCGTCTGGAGCAAAAAGTTTCATCCTTTCCTGCTTAAAAGGCTTAATCTATTGACAGATAAGTCATCACGAAGCAGCTCTCATTTACTTTATCTGGCGGCATTTATGTGGATAAACGGTGACCAGGGAACCTCTGCAGAGTTCATTTCCCGGGAACAGAAGAGAAGATTAAGCAAACCTGGCCTGGCTCTGGTATTGACCAGCATCCTACTGTTGGCCGGATGTGAACATCTGGCTTACTATTCCCAGGCAGCAGGAGGGCAGCTGTCCCTGATCTGGAATCGCCAGAGCGTTGAGCGGGTTATGGCGGACAAAAATACGGATCCGGTGTTGAAGCAGCAGCTCAGGCTGGTTCAGGAGGCCAGAGTTTTTGCCGGTGATCAACTAGAGCTGCCGGTGGGGGGGAACTTCAGCCATTATGTGGATACCGGTCGCCCCTATGTGGTCTGGAATGTTTATGGGGCAGAAGAATTTTCCGTTAACAGCAAAACCTGGTGTTACCCCATAGCCGGGTGTGTGGGGTACCGGGGGTATTTTTCTGAACAGGCAGCTCAGGAGAAAGCCCGGGAATTGCAGAAGCAGGGTTATGAAACCCATGTGGGGGGGATTACCGCGTATTCCACTCTGGGCTGGTTTGATGATCCGGTGCTGAATACTTTTGCTTTTCATAAGCCGGACCGCCTGGTTTCGCTGATTTTTCACGAGTCGGCCCATAAGAAGCTCTATGTGAAAGACGATACGCTGTTTAATGAAAGCTTTGCCACAGCAGTAGAACAGGAAGGGCTACGCCGTTGGCAGCTCCGTCACTCAGATAAAGCTCCAGTTTCGGGCCCTGAGGCACAGTGGAGTCAGCAGTTAAACCTTTTGTTAATGAAATATCGGGAGCGTCTGGCGACACTGTATGACAGTGATCTGGCCACCCCTGTCAAAAGAAAGCGGAAAAAGCAGATATTTCAGGAGCTTCATCAAGCCTATGCGGGCCTGAAAGTACAGCTGGGTATGGATCAACGCTATGACGCCTGGATGAGTACGATCAATAACGCCAAGCTGGCTACCGTCAGTGACTACCACCGTTTTGTACCCGCCTTTGCCAGAATGATGGTCCGGGCAGGGAGTCTGTCGGCCTTTTATTCAGCGGTCAGTCGGTTGGCTGAGCAGGACAGGAATTCGCGGCATAAGCAGCTGGAACAGTTACTGATGGAGTCAGCGGAATAAAGTCAGGATGATCTGGCGATAATGGCTGTGTCGTCTTTCTGAGCCGACTCACCATAAAACTTCACCAGTCGTTTGATCCGTGGGCGCCCCCTGGCCAGGCGGTGCCGGTTGGTGTCCCGAAGGCTGTAGACACAACCACAGTACTCCTGCTGATAGAAAGACTCCTGTTTGGCCAGTTCAACCATCCGCTGGCTTCCCCCCTGTTTGCGCCAGTTAAAGGTCCAGTACTCGACTCCGGAATAGGGGGCTGCGGCACGAATGCCGCAGTGATTGATTTGCTCCATATTTTTCCATCGGGAAATCCCCAGGGTGCTGGAGATAACCGGAAACTGTTGTTCGAAGGCGTAGAGGGCGGTACGCTCAAAGCGCATATCAAAACAGGCGGTGCAGCGCTTTCCTCTCTCGGGTTCGTTTTCCATTCCCTTTGCCCGGTCAAACCAACGGTCTGTATCGTAATCGGCATCAATAAACGGTATTCCGAGCTTGTGGCAGAAACGCTGGTTTTCATCCTTGCGCAGCTGGTATTCCTCAACAGGATGAATATTCGGGTTGTAGAAAAAGACCGTCTGTTCAACACCAGAGGCCTGGATAGCCTCCATTATTTCACCGGCACAGGGGGCGCAACAGGAGTGCAGCAACAGTTTACGGGCATTCCCGGGTGCTGCCAGAACAGGACGTTTATAGTGGCTGAGAGACAATGGGTTATGGGTCATGGACAGGCTCCATGATAATCAAGCCAAGTTAAACAGGGTTGTGCAGATGGGAAAATGCTGTTTACAAAGGTAGAACATTTTTTCATAAAGTTTTTGCCAAGTTTAAAAATAGGCAGAAAAAGGTTTCGTGGTTAATTTCAAAGCTCGGAGTAGGTGGGACTGCCCGATTATGGTCGTTTAATTGCCAAATCGATAAGTAACCCTGATGAGTAGAAAGTATTCGTTCTATTACGCCTGTTGAAATCAGTGACTAGACTTTTCCCCTCATTGCACTCGAACAGAAGTGCATTCTCAATGCCCCCTTATGATCTTTATTGATTATGGCAGAACGTTTTGAGGTATCTCACTATGAATATTGATAGTTACTCTTTGATTAAATCATCAGGATTCTTTCAAGGCTTCTTACGCAAAGGTCTGAGATGTCTTATTACAACACTTATTCTGGCCTTTACAGCGCAGTCGGTTTTTGCCTTGAGGTTGAATGAGGTGGTGCCTGATTTTGAGGTCACGGTTTACGATGAAGGAGCGAAAACACAGATGCGTTTTCATGAGCAGATAGAGCAAATGGATGCCGACTTCGTGATTCTCTTCTCTCACCCCAAAGACTTTACCCCGGTCTGTACCACAGAACTGGCGAAAGTAGAGGAACTTATGCCGGAATTTAAACAATTAAGGACACGGGTCTTAGGACTGAGTGCTGATAGCTATGAAGATCACCAGCATTGGGTAAAAGACCTTTTGCAACAGGCAAAGTCGAAGAAAGAGACTCTGTCCTTCCCCCTTATTGTTGATGAATCGTTACTGGTAGCAAAAAAATTCGATATGCTGCCTGAAGAGGAACTGCCAGGGAAAGAGCGCACTCCAAAACAGAATGAAACGATACGGGCTCTGTTTCTTATTGACAAAGACAAGAAACTGAGGGTTTCAATGCTGTACCCCATGGATATCGGGAGAAACTTCGATGAAGTGGTTAGAGTAATAAAAAACAGACTGTTAATTAACCAGGAAGAGGGCAGGATTGCATCCCCCGCCAACCGAAAAGAAGGCGAAAGGATGATTGTTGCTCCCTCGGTCTCTCTTGACGAGGCAAGATCATTGTATGGAGAGGTGATCACGGTTCATTTACCATCCAGTGAGATTGGCAAGCCTGATTATCTCAGATATGTTGAAGCGCCAAAGCTTCGGCTGAATAACCAGGATTCAGATCAGGCAGGGGTAGAAGCACAGACAGGAGTAGAAGCTCCGATAGCAGGGGCAGGAGAGACAGGAGTAGAAGCTCCGATAGCAGAGGCAGCAGAGACAGGAGAGGGCGAAGCAAGTAAGCGCGGCTCTAAGGAAGACCTCTAATCAGCCCATAATCCCCTTTCCATCCTGAGGCGCTTTCAGTACATTGTGACCATCACTGCTGGAGGCGCTGCCAATGGATACCATCGAACCCCATAAAATTTCCACCAGCGCCCTGGCCCGGTCCCTGGAAATTCCGGCCCATGCCCTGTTTAAAAAAATGGAGCAGGCAGGTTGGATTGAGCGCCGGGACGACAGCTGGATACTCACCGATCAGGGAAAGGCGGAAGGGGGGGAATACACAACCCACGTTAAATACGGTACTTATATTGTCTGGCCGGAGATGGTGGCCATTGCTACCCGCCAGGACAGGCCTGAAAAAAAAGTGGACGATGGGCAGTTGACTGCCACAACCCTGGGAGACTATCTGGGATTGTCCCCCAGACAGGTCAACCGGATGCTGGCAGAACTGGGCTGGATCCGCCGCTCAGGCAAAGGCTGGGTGGTGACAGAGCCTGGCGCTAAAGCAGGTGGCCAGCAACATGAAAACCCTCATAATGACCGTCACTGGGTGAGCTGGCCAAAAGCGGTTCTGGAAAAGCCTGCGGTCATTTCATCCATTAAAGAAGTCAGGGCGGATCTGTCCCATGCTATTGGGCTGGATCAACAGGCGGGCAGTGAAATCAGCCAATACCGGAAGGCGTTTCCGGCCAGGCTGCGAGCGGCGGATGGTCACCTGGTCCGCTCCAAAACGGAATTAATGATCGATAACTGGCTGTATCTGGCGGGCATTGCCCATGCCTATGAACGCAAACTGCCGGTAGACCCTGAGTTATACGCGGAGTTTTATCTGCCTCAGGGTAATGTCTATCTGGAATACCTGGGCCAGCCCTCTGATGGCGATTACCGCCAGCGTAAGGAGGCGAAGCTGGAACTCTATCAGCAATACGGTTTGAATGTGATTACCCTGGAAGATGAGCAGGTACGGCAACTGGATGTTCACCTGCCCCGGCTGTTGTTGAAGTATGGTATTCGAATCTATTGACTCTCTGGATCGGCCGGTTCCGGTCAACTCTGTATCCACTCAATGGCTGAATCGTGCCGGTGTATCACTGGATGTGTTACGCCTTGATCAGCTGCACCCGGACATCAGCGGCAATAAATGGTACAAACTCAGACATAATCTGGAGGCGGCCCGGGAGCAGGGTAAACCGGTGGTGCTCAGTTACGGGGGCGCCTGGTCCAATCATATTCATGCCCTGGCGGCGGCTGGCCATCATTTTGGTATCCAGACGGTTGGTGTGATCCGGGGAGAGCGTCCCGGAGATCTCTCCGCCATGCTTCAGGATGCGTTGTCATGGGGAATGCAGCTGCATTTTGTCAATCGGCAGGATTATCGGCAACTGCGTGAGCCCGATGACCACAATAGCCGGAGAGAGCTGCTTGATCAGCTCCAACTGTCTGAGGCGGAGGTTTATCCGGTTCCGGAGGGTGGAGGAAACGCTTTAGGGGTGAAAGGTTGTGAGGAGATTCTGGCTGCGGGAAGCATCACCGCCAGTGATTATGATGAAATCTGGCTGGCCTGTGGAACCGGCGCCACTCTGGCGGGGGTTGCCACTTCCACCTGGCGATCCGGTCCAGATACCCGGGTTGTGGGTGTTGCGGTGTTGAAAGGGGCCGGATTTCTGAATAGGGATATCCAGGCATTGATCAGCCAGCCCTTGCCAAACTGGACGCTTTTGACCGATCATCACTGCGGTGGTTATGCCCGAACCCATGAGGCGCTGCTGGCATTGATGGACGCTTTTGAGCAGGATACCGGCATTCCTCTGGATCCCGTGTATACCGGCAAGGTTCTGAAAGCGCTGAAGGAGAGGGTTGAGTCCGGTGGGGCAGGAATCTCCGGCAAACGGCTGTTGATGATTCACACCGGAGGTCTTCAGGGACGGCGGGGATTTGATCGGTGCTGATGTAAAGGCTTTCGTCACCGGTCATGCTGATAACAATGAAAACAGGCTCTTATAAAAATGGGTGCAGTCATGAACAGTTCCATGGCCCGGCAGATTGCCAGAGTGATTCTTGACGGATTCAGTGATTACCGGACCCGGTTTACGGATATCACCCTGGGGGCCCGAGAACGCTTTTTGAAGGCGGACTGGGTGGCCGCCCAGGTCGCGGCTTCCGACCGAATCAACCTTTACCGCCAGGCCATTGATGACGTGATGGAAGCCCTGGACAGCCAGTGTCAGGGACATTACCAGAACCCGGATTACTGGCTGGATGTCCGCAACGCATACATTGACCAGATTTCCTATCGAACGGACCCTGAACTGGCCGAAACCTTCTACAACTCCATCTATCGCAAAATCTTCTTCTTTTCCCATGAGAGGGAGGCGGTGAACGCCCGTCACTGTTTTATTCATTCGGAATTTGACGGGTTCAAGGTGCAAAGCCCCCGGGGGATTTATCGGTCTTATTACACAGAAATCGGACTGGTGAAGCTGGTGGGGCAGATTCTGGATGATTTTCAGTTTGAGCTGCCCTGGGAGTACCGTCGTCGGGACATTCGAAATGTGATTCTTGCGCTCAGGGAAGCCCTGCCTGACTGGGTTGAGCGCAGGGATATCCGGGTGGATGTGCTCAAGTGGGTGTTTTACCGGAACAAAGGCGCCTATCTGGTGGGGCGTCTGGTGGCCGGTGACAGTCTTCAGCCTTTTGTGCTGCCAGTACTGAACAATGAGCGGGGAGGGCTTTACCTGGATACCCTGCTCTGCGATAACGACAATGTCAGTGTACTGTTCAGCTTTACCCGTTCCTATTTCATGGTGGATGCCCGGATTCCCTCGGAATGCATTGAGTTTCTGCACTCCCTGATTCCCGGGAAAAACCGGGCGGAAATGTACAACTCCATCGGCTTTTTCAAACATGGAAAGAGCGTTTTTTACCGGGACTTTCTAGATCATCTCCAGCAGTCCAGGGATCAGTTTGTCATTGCCCCGGGCATCCGGGGCATGGTGATGTCGGTATTCACCCTGCCTTCCCTGGACATGGTGTTCAAGATCATCAAGGACCGCTTTGCCCCGCCAAAAGAGGTGAGCCGTGAGGTGGTCAAGGATCGCTATTTCCTGGTGAAAACCCATGACCGTGTTGGCAGAATGGCGGACACTCAGGAGTTCTCCAATCTGGTGCTGCCCAAAGCCCGGTTCTGTGATGAGTTGCTGCAGGAGTTGCAGGAAGTGGCCCCTTCTACCGTTCAGGTATACGACGATAAAGTGCTTATTCGCCATTTGTATACGGAAAGGCGCATGACCCCGTTAAACATCTATGTTGATCAGGTGGTTCAGAGAGGGGATGACCGGGCGCTGCTTGAGGTGCTTGAAGAATACGGGAATGCCATCAAACAGCTGGCTGCAGCCAATATTTTCCCTGGCGATATGCTGCTGAAAAACTTTGGGGTTACCCGCCACGGGCGGGTGGTATTCTATGACTACGATGAGATCAGTTATCTCACTGAGTGTCACTTCCGGGATATCCCTGAAGCTCTGTATCCGGAACAGGAATTGGCGGCGGAGCCATGGTATTCGGTGGCGCCCAACGATATTTTTCCAGAGGAGTTCCCGGTCTTTCTATTTCCGGACCGGGCCATCCGGCAGCAGTTTTGCCGACTCCATGGTGATCTGTTCACTGCCAGTTACTGGCAGGGCGTTCAACAGCAGATCCTGAAGGGTCAGGTCATGGATGTGTTGCCCTATCGTCGCTCCAAACAGTTTCTCAGGCAGAAGGGGTGACTCTGCAATGGGTATATGACACTGGAAAAAAACCTGGATTTGCCGGATTGAACCGTTATGATCTCTCCGGTTCAAAAATTGAGGTGTAGTTTGATGTCAGTAGCCTGTGCGCGCCATATTCTGGTGAAAACCCGGGAGGAGGCGGAAAAGCTGAAACAGCGTATTGCCCGGGGGGAGGACTTTGCCCGGCTGGCTAAAAAATACTCTTTGTGCCCGTCCGGAAAGAAAGGAGGCGATCTGGGAGAGTTTCGTCCGGGACAGATGGTGAAGGCCTTTGACCAGGTCGTGTTTAAACAGAAGGTGTTAACGGTTCATGGTCCGGTCAAGACACGCTTTGGATTTCATTTGATTGAGACGATATATCGGAACTGACTTAGGGAAGGTGCGAACAAGTCCTGCGGCACTGAAATGGTTTTTAGAATACAGGAAGAATAGGGCGGGTTGTGGGGGTGGATTTTTTTGTGAGGCAGAAGGTTCAAATGCGATAGGGCAAATGACCTTCGGCCATAATTCTGGTTGGGTACCTGTTATTGTTCCAGCATTTTCATATCAACAATAATCGGTAAATGGTCTGTTACAGTGGGCCAGTCAATAGAACCATATTCTTTGTCATTTTGTGGGACAACAATATCCTTGACTACCCACTTCTGAGCTTTGCCAGTCATGATATAGTCGACCTGAATCTCAGGGTTGCCAGCAGGCCAGCTTCTAAAGTCAACACTTTTATCTTCAACAGTGTTCCAGTAACGGGAAAGCTCCTGATGGGTGACGGATTTCGGGACGTCATTCATATCACCCATCAGAATTTTGATGCCTCGGGTATCAATAGCCGTATCATTAAGTGCCCGGACCTGCTCCACCCGCATAGTTGGGTCCTCTTTTGTGTCGAGGTGGGTATTGAAGACGGTAATGGGGGCTTCAAATCCTGGTACATCAATATGAGCTTCAAACATGATTCGTTGCTCTCGCTGGCCTGATGGAAGCAGTGTCGTCGCTGTTTTTAGAATGGGATATTTTGAGGCGATGGCCAAACCGTACTGGCCACCATCAAAATCAATGGCCCGGCCAAACTCAATATTTAATCCTGTCAGCTCTGCAATTTTTTCCACCTGATCAATCTTGCCACTTCGACCTGTTAATACATCGACTTCCTGTATGGCAACAATGTCAGCATTCAAGGCTTTAATAGCTTTGGCGATTTCGGATAATGATGATACACGGCCAGCGGCCATGTTAAAGGTTGCAACCCTCAGGGAGGGGGCCTGTTGTTCTGAATAGGTTTTGTTGAGCAGTTGGGTCTGGGCCTGGTAAGGCTCACGGTGTCCACCAGCCATAGCCGTAGTGGATAGTGCCAGGGTCAGGGGGAGTAACAGGCGTGTGTACTTCATCTAAATATCCTTGAGAGGAGAAACCGTCAAAAGACAGAGGGAGTGCTCCTGTGCACTTGCAACACCACGATGAGAATTGACGATAAAAAAAAGGCCTACAGGTCTTGGAAAGTCAGCTGATAACGCTACAGTTTCGAACTCAGTTAAACGAGGCTTTGTGCTAAGTCAATAAGAGTTGGCGGTATAAGCTGGCTGGTAAAAAAGGGGCGGCTCACGAACCGGATTTTTTCAGGTAGCAGGTCAACAGCACAATCCGGGTACCGTTGACGCGCCCTTCAATATGTTCCGGATTGGAGGTGAGGGATATATTTCTGACGGCTGTACCCCGTTTTGCTGTAAAACCGGCGCCTTTCACCGGAAGGTCCTTGATCAGAGTCACCGTATCACCTGCCTGAAGCACAGCACCGTTGCAGTCCAGGGTGGGCGTGGCCTCTTCATCGGCCTGGGCATCAAGACCGGCTTCTGCCCACAGTCGAACCTCATCTTCAAGGTACATCATATCCAGCAGATCCTGAGCCCAGCTTTCAGAGGAAAGGCGGTTCAGCATTCGCCAGGCCACCACCTGGACTGCGGGTACCGGGCTCCACATGCTGTCATTCAGACAACGCCAGTGATTAACGTCCAGCTCCTGTGAAGCCAGAATTTGCTGGCGGCATGTATTGCAGGCAAGAACACAGTGATCAGGATTGTTGCTGTTCCCCTGGGGAGGAACTTCATACAGGCCAAGATCCTGTTCAGAAGAACAGAGTTCACACTTGGAGCCACTGCGCTGCATCAGGGTGTGTTCGATGGTCATGGGGGGAGTGTCCGGATTTGAAAAGCGGCACAGTATGCCGCTTTTTTGTTCAGTGCACTATCCGGAATAACCCCGGTCTACCGTCCGTTCTCAGTGAGAGCGGGCCATAGCTTCAGGGGCCTGCTTTTCCTGGGAGGGAGGTTTTTTCAACAACTGAATCACCTGTCGGGCTCGGGTGCCCTCCATGACACAGGTGGCCATTACCCCACCCATCATGGCGCCCCCAATGCCTGCAGTCATGACATCTGCACCGGTCAGATACAGCCCCTTGACGGGGGTGGCCGGGTGCAGGAAAGGTTTTTTGAAACGGTCAACATAGTGATCAAGGCCGTAGATTTCACCCTTTTCATTCCACTGAAACCAGCGGGTAGAAAGGGGGGTGGACAATTCATAATAATCCAGCTTTTCCCGAAGCCGGGGGCGGTGTTTGAACAGAACCTCCAGCAGCCTTTGGGCAAACTGTTCCTTGAACGTCTCATAGTCTTCCCCCCGCTGGCACCAGGTTGTGCCCTCCCACTGCCGGAACCAGTCCGGGTTGGCCACGGTAACCACCTCCACGGTGGATTTGCCAGGGTACCTTTTTTCCCAGTCCGGATCTTTGGCGGAAGGGAAGGAAATATAAGCCAGGGGGAACGGCTGGCTGGCGTCGTTAAGGTAAGCTTCCAGGTTTCCTTCGTGATCGCCACTGGGGTAGACCCACAGGTTGGCGGTATCCAGCCCCAGCTCCTCGCTGGAACCCTTGAAACCTGCGTAGAGACATAAGTGGGCACTGGAGTGATGAACCTGGGGGAGCCAGTTTTCAACCCCGAGCTTCTGCCGGGTGATATCGGGCAGAAGATGGTTCATTGTGGCCATGAAGCCGGCATTACTCACCACCTGGCGGGCTCGAATTTCACTGCCATCGGTCATTTGTACGCCCACCGCTTTGTTGCCTTTAATCAGAACCTGTTTTACTCCGGCATAGGTGAAAACGTCTCCATCACTGGCCTGGATGGTCGGGATAATGCTTCTGGCTATTTCCACAGAGCCGCCCACCGGGTACGCGCCCCCTCCCAGATAGTGCTTGGCAATGAGGGCGTGCATAAGGAAGGCACAGTCCCTGGGGGGCTGACCATAATCCCCCCACTGACCGGTCAGCACCGAAATCAATTCCTGATTATCGGTCATGGCTTCCAGCACTTCACGGGTGGTTTGAAAGAAAACGTCGGGCATGATCAGGGGGCGGATAAGGTTATACAGTCGAGCCAGTGGACGGGGCATACCCTGGGCCGCAAAAAAGCGGGGGGTCAGGCGGCTGACCTTGCGAATCAGGTCAACATACTGCTGGATCGTTTCTGCCTCATCAGGAAAGCGCTGTTGCAGGTTCCGGGTGAAATTGTCCCGGCCGGCTTCAAAATCGTAGCTCTGCTCATCAATGATGATGCGGTCATAGACAGGGGCCATTTCCGCCCATTTCAGGCGGTTCTGGCTGATCACATCAAATACACGACGCAGTGTAGATTTTGGGTTGTGGACTTCTCCAATATAGTGAACACCTACATCCCATTCATAGCCGTTGCGTTCATAGACGTGAGTGTAACCACCGGCGGTGTAATGCTGTTCCAGCACGCAGACTTTACGGCCCAGCAGGGAAAGTAACGCGGCGGTGGTTAACCCTCCAATGCCAGAGCCAATGACGATGACATCGTACTGGCTATCGGCTCGGCCGGGTCGATAACGCCGACCGGTTCGGACTTTGGCCATACTGACTTCCTTTATTGTTCCAGTCATTGAATTGCCCAGTACCCCGTTAAGGGACAGACAAACGACAGCCGCCGGGAAGATGCGCTTTGTTTCAAAGGTGACTCTTCACTGGCGGTATGATGTGTTCAGAACTTTGTTCTTGTTGTAGTCAGGAGATACCTGTGGGAATGATAGTAGCAGTGGGAGATGGATGGGATCAAACGATTGTTTGAATTGGTCTGTGGCTCTCTGCACCTGCCTGAATTGTCGGGGCCCATTTCAGTAATACTTTGCACTATTTTTTTGCGGTACTGCAATGTGTATATAAATATACGGTATACACATTGATGGGTTATGCGTACGAACATAGAAGTAGGTGATGACTTAATGGCACAAAAAACAATGGGTCTGAACACCAGGAAAGACGTGGTAGAACAAGGACTGAAACTGTTGGTAAAAAGAAGCAGACAACAATCCATCAGAAGCCTGCGCGGAAACATCCAGTGGGAAGGTGATTTGGACAAGATGAGGAGCAACCCGTGATTCTGGCGGATACCAGCGTCTGGATTGACTACCGATGGTAATTAAGTTCGCCAACCACTTTCGTGCTCTGCGCAAGAAAGGGATCATTGTCCGAAAGACAAACGACGTGATTATCGCTTCGTTTTGTATCGAGCACAAAATGGGGTTGCTGTACACGGACAGGGACTTTAAACCGTTTTCCGACCACCTGGGTTTGAAATCGGCACTGGCGTGAAGCACATAGCTGTCCTGATGTAAGCAGCAGCACAACAATGCTCAACTCTCAGGAAGAATCATTAGCCAGTTTTACAGCCTGTTCGGGCCAGGGGTCAGGAACGATAAACAGGTGGGCTGAAGTATTGCCCGGAAACGGATTGATCAGCAGGGGCTGGCTGGCCTCCTGTAGTTGGTGATGCAATGTCTCAGGGCTTATCCGGGAGGCGGTGGGCTGGTGGGTCAGCCATTGGGGTTTGGGCAGTATCTGAAATGTCCTGGTTTCCGGCTGCGACAGAAGCCATGGGGTAAACTGGCTGGTGGTCAGCCAGAAGCCTTTTAAGTGCTCCGGGTTGCTGTGAATGGGCGTCGCAGCGTGTTTTGTAAAAGAGGCCGTTTTGCCGGAAGTGATCCATAAACTCTGAAGCCCGTCTCCCGGGTGCAGATCATTGTCGGGGGCCAGCAAGGGGTAAAATAAACGTCCCTGAATCAGTATTTCTTTCTCAGGAAGGGCTTTAATGCCCATGGAATTCAACTGCTGCTGGCTTTCCGGGTGATCACTCAGGTTGATCTGGTGATGGATCAACCGGTTCAGTTTTCTGTCCAGACGATCCCGAAGCCCAGGCCCAACCCAGTGATGCCAGGGGCTTTCCAGGTGACGTTGAAGGCCGGTGAGAGCCGATGGCAGCCCCAGGTAGAACTTAACGGCCAACTCCCGGTGAAAGACCCTGCACTGGCAGCGGTAGATCAGATCAAACTCTCCCAGCGTTCGGCCTTGTGAAGGGGCTTGATGTTCAATGGAGGCCGTTTCTGCCGAAAGCGTTTTTTTCTGATGGGCTCTTACCTGCAGATTATGGGCCAGCAGCTCACAGCCGGGGTACTGTTCCAGTAGCCATTGCCAGAGGGTTTCATAATAGATGCCCAGTAATGGATTGTTCCGTTGCTGAATGCGCTCTGCCAGCCTGCTGATCATACCATCATGCCCAGTAAGGGGAGGAAGGCCACAGGGCATTGGACTGTCCGTCATCCACACAGAAGCGGCCCGGCTAAACAGCGTCGGGCTGGTTTGTATCCATTCCAGACTTTGACGCAAATCCTGAGGCTGGAAGGGACGTATCGTTTTCGGTGTGCTACTGGATGAAGTGTGGTTCATTACTGGCGTATACTATTCCTCTGGGAGCCTGTCGGGCTTATGCTCGACAGTATAAGCCTGACAGGCTCCTCTCCCATACTAAAGCGAAAGTGACATCACTGGGTTTATGGAACAATTTAACATCGTTGGAGTGACCGGTCGCCAGGGACGAGTCCAGGTAGTGGACACCCTGAAACACCTGGTGAGTTTCCTGCAGGGGCGGGGCATCAGTGTGCTGCTGGACCAGAGCATTTCGGATTTATTGCCGGGGCATGGTTTGCCGGTCTGCAGCCGGGATGAAATGGGGCAGAGATGCGATCTGGCCATCGTGGTCGGTGGTGATGGCAGTATGCTTGGAGCTGCCAGAACTCTGGCCGCTTATGATATTCCGGTGATTGGCATCAACCGGGGGCGGCTTGGCTTTTTGACGGATGTTTCCCCCGATGAGCTGGAAGACCAGCTGGCGGAAGTACTTGAAGGCCGCTATCTGACGGAAAGCCGCTTCCTGCTGGAGGCCAGAGTCCGCCGTAAGGGCAAAGTGATTGGCCAGGGGGATGCCCTGAATGATGTGGTGCTCCACCCAGGCAAGTCCACCCGTATTATTGAGTTTGAACTGTATATTGATGGTCAGTTTGTCTATCAGCAGCGGGCGGATGGCCTGATCATTGCCACGCCCACCGGTTCCACGGCCTATGCATTGTCAGGCGGCGGGCCGATCATGCACCCCAGGCTGGATGCCATTGTGTTGGTGCCCATGTACCCCCATATGCTGACCAACCGGCCTCTGGTGGTGGATGGCGAAAGTGAGCTGAAACTGGTGATCCGGGAGGAAAATACCATTTACCCCCAGGTCAGTTGCGACGGCCAGATTCACATTACCTCCGCGCCGGGGGATGAGATTACCATACACAAAAAGGCGGACCGGCTGAAACTGCTGCACCCGCTGAACCATAATTTCTATGAGTCCTGCCGTTCCAAGCTGCGCTGGAACTATCAGGAGGATCGCTGTTAAACCCGCTATTGGTCAATCAGGATCAATCAGTGGACAGGCAATACTTAACCGATTCAAGAGAGACAGATAACACCATGCACAGGGCACTGGAGATTCCCGGAGATAAGGACTTAAGCGATCTTTCCTATTTTCTGTACAGCCAGGGGGTCCCCCACAAGGTGACGGAAGAGTCTGGAAATCTGGTGATATGGACGGGTAATGCCGAACAGGCTGAGCTGATTGAGACGGTTTACCAGCAATGGTGCTCCGGCCAGCTCCAGTTACAGCAGGCACCTCCCCGCAGAGGCGTGGACCCCGCCGGTGCCCTGAAGGGGATTCCCTGGCGGCAAATGCCTGTAACGGTTCTGTTGATGCTGGTGTGTCTGGTGGTGGCCGGCGTAACCCGGCTGGGAACTCACTGGGAAACCATCGGCTGGCTTTCTTTTATCCCCTTTGAACTGTCCGGGCAGTATATCTATTTTGGCAGTTTTGCCATGGGGATGGACCAGGGGCAGTACTGGCGGATATTGAGCCCGATTTTTCTTCATTTTGGTTTTGCTCATCTGTCGTTCAATATGCTGGCCCTTTATATTTTTGGCAGCCGTCTGGAAAGTCGCCAGGGTGGTTTCCACCTTCTGGGTATTGTGCTTTTCTCCGGGCTTCTGTCGAACTTTGCCCAATACTTCTGGGGTGGGCAAGAGGCGCTTTTCGGAGGGTTTTCCGGAGTGGTTTATGGCCTGATGGGGTACTGCATGGTTCGAGAAAAAGTCGATCGCTCCTGGCAGTTTGGTCTTCCGCCCATGTATTACGGCGTTATGTTGATCTGGCTGGTGGTGGGTTATACCGGTGTACTGGGAACCATCGGGTTTGGGAATATGGCCAATGCAGCCCATACTGGCGGGCTGGTGGCCGGTTGTCTGTTGGGGGCCGTTGCCGGAATCATGTTCAGGCAGGATTCCGCCAGGGCGAATAACCATAAAGAACAAGAATGAAGAACAGCCATTCAGAACAGGAATGAAGGACAAGAGCAACCCATGCAGTTAGAAGCATTTCTTGACAATATGACGCCCGCCATTCATCAGGCATTGAGGCAATCTCTGGAGCTGGGTAAATGGCCTGATGGTCGGAAGATGACCGAAGAGGAGCGGGATGCGAGTTTGCAGGCCATTATCGTCTATGAGCACGAGCATCTCCCGGAAAATCAGCGGATCGGTTATATGCCCCAGAGCTGCCAGTCAGGCAAGGCTGAAAAAACCGAAGAAACTATTTTGCGGTTTAAGGATGCCTGATTTCTGTTTTCTAATACCCAATGAATTTGAGGTTGCTACGCGGCGGCAAGTGAGCGAAGCTCCAGGAGCTTAGATTAACTAAGTGACTGGCGTGAGCGAACGCAGCCAACAAAGTAGCAACTTCAAAGGCGACGGGTATACAAACCCCGTTCACGCTTCTGGCGTGTGGTTATGCCAGGGTGAACTTCTCAGATAATGACTGAGAGCCGATGACAAGTGCAGAGAGGGAAAGTGTCCGAAAATACGATCACGGGTAGCCTGAGTAAAATGAAGGTCGGGTTGCTGCCGGGCTCAGGCCCGGATAAAGCGGTAGATTATCAGCTACCTGTTGGTGAGCAGTTGCTCCCTTTGAATGAATTGATTGGCCGCCGGCTAACCCTGGAGTATCTGGGCGCGATTCATTGCTGTCACTGTGGACGTAAAACAAAAAAAAGTTTCAGTCAGGGGTATTGCTACCCCTGTTTCCGGAAGTTGCCACAGTGCGACAGCTGTATTATGAGTCCGGAAAAGTGCCATTATCACCAAGGCACCTGTCGTGATGCCCAGTGGGGCGAGCAGTTTTGCATGACCGATCATGTGGTGTATCTGGCCAATTCTTCAGGGCTGAAGGTGGGCATTACCAGGGCTACCCAGATTCCCACACGCTGGATTGATCAGGGGGCCAGCCAGGCCATGCCGATAATCCGGGTGGCTACCCGTCAGCAGTCGGGGCTGCTGGAAGTGCTGTTCAAGGAGTTTATCAATGACCGCACCAACTGGCGGGCCATGTTG
Source organism: Endozoicomonas sp. Z74 (assembly GCF_057680865.1). Lineage (NCBI taxonomy): Bacteria > Pseudomonadati > Pseudomonadota > Gammaproteobacteria > Oceanospirillales > Endozoicomonadaceae > Endozoicomonas > Endozoicomonas sp. Z74. The sequence continues at coordinate 21,555 of NZ_JBLYZI010000022.1, read as the reverse complement.
AAAGGGCCCGCAGAGCCTCTGGATCTGCAGAAAATGGCAGGGGAACTGGTGGGCATGAACGCTTCAAGAATTGCAGCACTGCAGGATGAATACGGATTGCAGGCCATTCAGCCTCTGGTAGGCGACGCTTTTAGTGCTGCTTCTGATGAAGGGAAGGGGGCCGACAGCCTGCCAGAGGTTTTATCCTTATCCTATCCGGTGGACACGTACCCTGTTAAAGTCACTTCTCAATCGTTTGATAAAAAACCGGTGATTGAGGGTACCCTTCAGGGGATCAAGGGGCAGTACCTGATCCTGGATACCGGAGTGTTGAACATCCGCAAACACACGTCTTACCAGGTGAGTGTCAGCGTTAATTGAGGGAAGAAGGTTTTCACCCATGAAAGATGCACAGCCAAAAGCGATTTATCTGAAGGATTACCGGGCGCCGGACTACTGGATCGACAACACCGATCTGACGTTTGACCTGTACGAAGACCATGCCATGGTGACGTCAGTGCTGTCGTTTCGTTTGAACGACGCCCTGAAAGACAGCCGGAAAGCCGGTGAATGTCCGGATCTGGTGCTGGTAGGTAATGACCTTGAACTCCAGTCTGTGGCCATAGACGGGGAAGCCTGTCAGGACTACCGGCAGGGCGCGGACAGCCTGACGGTACCGGTCAGCAAACCGGAGTTTGTGTTGACGGTGGTTAATCGGATCAAACCCCAGGAAAACACGTCACTGGAAGGGCTTTATAAATCCAACGGCATGTTCTGCACCCAATGTGAGGCCGAGGGTTTCCGCAAGATCACCTACTACCTGGATCGTCCGGATGTTATGTCCCGGTTCACCACCCGGGTGATTGCTGATAAAACCTTATATCCGGTGCTGCTGGCCAACGGTAACGATATTGACCGTGGGGAGCAGCCTGATGGACGTCACTGGGTGACCTGGGAAGACCCCTTTAAAAAGCCCAGTTACCTGTTTGCCCTGGTGGCGGGAGACCTCCAGTTTGTGGAAGACAGGTTCACCACAATGAGTGGCCGGGAGGTGACACTGAGGATCTTTACCGAGGCTCACAATATTGATCAGTGTGACCATGCCATGGTGTCCCTGAAAAAATCCATGAAATGGGATGAAGAGGTCTATGGGCGTGAATACGACCTGGACATCTTTATGATCGTTGCCGTGGATCACTTCAACATGGGGGCCATGGAAAACAAGGGGTTGAATATCTTTAACTCCGCCTGTGTTCTGGCCAGCCCGGAAACCGCTACGGATGCCCGCTTCCAGAGAGTGGAAGCCATTGTCGCCCATGAATATTTCCATAACTGGTCCGGTAACCGGGTGACCTGCCGGGACTGGTTCCAGTTGAGCCTCAAGGAAGGGTTTACGGTTTTCCGGGATTCCGAGTTTTCCGCGGATATGAACTCCCGTGGCGTCAAGCGAATTGAAGACGTAGATGTGCTTCGTACCGCCCAGTTTGCCGAAGATGCCGGACCCATGGCACACCCGGTACGTCCAGAGTCGTTTATTGAAATCTCCAATTTCTACACGGTCACCATTTATGAAAAAGGGGCTGAAGTTATCCGGATGATGCATGGACTGCTGGGGGCTGAATCCTTCCGGAAAGGATCGGATCTCTATTTCCAGCGCCATGATGGCCAGGCGGTGACCTGTGAGGATTTTGTCAGGGCCATGGAGGATGCTTCCGGTAAAGACCTGACCCAGTTCCGTCGCTGGTACAGCCAGGCGGGGACACCGGTACTGAACGTTACCGACCATTACGATGAACAGAGCAAGGTGTATGAGCTGATCATTGAGCAATCCTGCCCTGCCACGCCGGGCCAGAAGGAAAAGGAACCTTTCCATATCCCCGTTCGCATTGGTCTGCTGGATGCCGAAGGTTTTGATATGGCCCTGAACGGGGCCGGTGACACCGAGCAGGTGCTGGATGTTAAACAGGCCAGGGAGGTTTATCGCTTTGACAATATGGAGGAGCGGCCGCTTCCTTCCCTTTTGAGAGGCTTTTCGGCCCCGGTGCGGGTGAAATACGACTATTCCCGGGACGACCTGGTCTTCCTGGCGCAATACGACAGTGATCCTTTTAATCGCTGGGATGCCTGCCAGAGGCTGGCCAGTGGGGTTATTGATGAAATGGTGGCCGGACTGGAACAGGGCCGTGAAGTTCAGCCGGACCAGAGTCTGATCCGGGCCTATGGCGCCGTGATTGCGGATGAGGGGCTTGAGCTTGCCGTCAAGGCTGAAATGCTGGCTCTGCCCAGTGAAGCTTCCCTTGCCGAGCAGGCTGTGGAGGTGTATCCGCAGTTTATCCATCAGGCCCGCAAGCAGGTGAAGAAGGCCATTGCTGAAGCTCACCGGGAGGCGCTGGAGAGTATCTGGCGATCCCTGTCGGTGGACAAGCCTTATCGCCCGGAAGCAGAAGACATTGCCGAAAGAACCCTGAAAAATACCTGCCTGGGTTATCTGACGGCACTGGATGATGAAGCGGCCCTGGTTCTGGCTGAGCAGCAGTACCATCAGGCGGGGAATATGACCGATCGGTTTGCGGCCCTGGCCAGTGTGGTCAATGCCTCTCATCATGTGCCGTCCAGGGTGGATGCAGTGCTTGAGGATTTCCTGAACCGCTACCGTGAGGACACCAATGTGGTGGATCAGTGGTTAAGTGTTCAGGCTTCCAGCCCTGTGCTTGGGACACTGATGCATGTTCGTTCCCTGATGGAGCATGACCTGTTTGATGCATCCAGCCCCAACAAGCTGCGTTCGGTGCTGGGGGCGTTTGCCATGAATAACATGAGTCACTTCCACGATGAGCAGGGACAGGGCTATGATTTCCTGGCTGACCAGGTGATTGAGCTGGACCGGAAAAACCCCCAGATTGCTTCCCGGCTGATGACGCCACTGACCCGCTGGAGAAAGTTTGAGCCGGGCAGTCGCGAGCGGATGCGCAAGGCGCTGGAGCGCATCAAGTCCACTCCGGATCTCTCCTCTGATGTCTATGAGGTGGTGACCAAAAGCTTATAACAAGGCTGCTGCGAAACCTGCAAACCCTCTCTCCCGTGCTTCAGCCCTACGGGCCCAAGCATGGGAGCCTAAGCACTTTCTTTTCCCCCGAGTATTGGATCAACCGGTTAATTTTCAACCGGTTGATTTCTTTCATTGAATATTGGAACCTGTTATCTGCACCGTGCGTTCTCGAGCGAAACGGGTTGTTCTGAAACTATTTTCTTTATCGTTGTAGCTGTAGCCGTAAAAGCCTTACAGCGGGGGAGTCCGCGAAGACGGATAACCGCTTTATCGTTTAAAAAAGCAAGGAAGCTGCACTTATGAAGACTGCCCCACCGCCCCGGCCTTTGTGGCCGACCCTTTCCATTGCCTGTGCCCTTTTCGTCAGCCTGCCGCTGGCCGGTGCCGAGTTTGAGTCAGACAGTGGCGATATCAGTGGCTCCCTGGACACGACGCTTTCCTATGGCGCAATGTGGCGGGTTGAAAGCCGGGATGATGCGATTTATCGCGGTGATACTTCCCCCACCCATGATGATGTTAACACCAATGATGGTAACCGGGCCTTTGATAAAGGGCTGGTTTCCCAGGTGTTTAAATTGACCGCCGAACTGGAAGTGAATGTTCGGGATCAATATGGGCTCTATGTTCGCGGCAATGCTTTTTATGACACGGTGTTGATGGACAGGGGGAACCATTGGGCCAGTGCAAATCAGTCTTCTGTTAATGGCGGATATCCGGATCAGGCAGGCACCTATCCCTATGGCAATGGGTGGGCGGACTCGGTGCTCAATGGTCAGGGAAAGGAGGCAGAAATTCTCGATGCCTATGTGTTCGCTGAAGCCACTGTGGGTGATATGCCGGTGGATATCCGGTTGGGAAAGCAGGTGATCAACTGGGGGGAAGGCCTGTTTTACCGGGATGGCATTAATACCGTCAACGCCCTGGATGGAGCCAGCTTTGTACTGCCGGGGGCTGAAATCAAGGATCTGCTGATTCCCCAGGCGGCCCTGTCTTTCAATGTGGGGGTGACCGATAATCTGTCCATGTCTGTCTATTACCAGTTTGACTGGGAGGCGACGGTTACGCCGGGACGAGGCACGTTTTTCAGTAATAATGATCTGTTTACCGACGGTGCCACAGCGGGCTATAACGAAATTCCGGACTCCCTGGAACTGGTCAGTTCCCTATACGCTCTGGGCAATGGTGGCGCAGGTTATTACGGGGATATGGGGATCGTCACTGCCGGAGACTACCTCAAGGTGGCGGATACCTCCGGGTCTGAAGGTGCTGGGGATAATGGACAGTGGGGGTTCAGTTTCAAATACCTGGCGGAATCCCTGAATGATACCGAATTTGGTTTTTATTTTGTCAATTACAACTCCCATACCCCCTATATTGAGGCTCAGCTGGACCGTTCAACCATTGCTGATGGCATGGCGTTGGCTGGGAGTAAGCAAACAGAGCTGGCCAATGCGCTGGGACAGACCGTTCCGGGAGTCGGGGTAACCCTGGAGCAGTTGCTCTCTTCTCAGGGGGCTTGTAGCGATACTGCAACCTGTACCCAGTATCTGGTAGGTCAGTCTGCCGGGGCTTATGTCCTCTCCAATGGCGTATCGGCCTACCGGGTCTACCCCGAAGACATTCAGATGTTCGGGGTGAGTTTTAATACGGCGGTGGGTCACACCTCCATTGGTGGTGAGCTGGCCTTTCGCCCCAATGCGCCGATCTGGATTGATCACCCCAATGATCTGATTGACGGATTGAATCAGAATATGGGGAGCATTGTTCAGGGTCAGGACTGTTTCTCAAACCTTTCCCAGGCTCAACCCGGTGATGTGTATTGTCTGAGTGGTGGGGCCTATAAGAACTACCGTGAAGTACGGTTGTGGACGGGTTCACTGGTGTTTATTCATAACTTCGGGCCAGGGTTTGGCCTGGATGGCCTCTATGGCATCCTGTCACCGGCATTTGAATACCTGGATGGACTTGATCAATACGACAATTACGCATCAACCGCCTCCGGGGCTTGGGGAGAGAGCTTCCAGAGTAACTACCGGCCGGAGTCGGACCGGCTGGATCAACTCAGCTGGGGCTATACCGCAGTGGCATCCGGTGAAATCAACGATGCTTTTGCAGGCATCAATCTCAATCCGGTGGTCAGCTTCCGTCAGGATGTCAGGGGTAACTCAAGAACTACCGGTAACTTCCTGGAAGGTAGAAACGCCATTACCTTTGCCCTGAATGCGGTTTATCTCAACCGGATTGAGGGAGGTTTGTCGTATACCAGTTTCTTTGGCGCCGAGCGCACCAATAAAAATGCAGACAGGGATAATGTTGCATTTACCATCAAATACTCATTCTGAGGGTGCGGTCATGAAGGGATTCGATTTAGTACATTCAAAGACGGGGCAGTGGCGCTTTTTTTGTAGAAGCGATCGTGGACACTATTGTGTCAGCCACCGTGAAAACGCTTTGTCTATTGCTCTGGGCATTGTGATGACCGCCCTGGCATTGTCGTTAATGGCATCTCCGTTAATGGCGGCGGTTTCCGGGCAACAGGCCAGCCGTCTTGGCAAGGATCTGACGCCCATAGGGGCAGAAAAAGCCGGTAATGCCGAAGGCACGATTCCAGAATGGACCGGAGGGGTCAAGAAGACAGAGATTCCTGAAGGGTATATCAGTGGGCAGCACTACATAGATCCCTTCCCCGGGGATAAGCCTCTGTTTCTGATTACCCGGGAAAATCTGGATAAACACCGTGACAAACTGACTCCTGGGCAGGTGGCACTGTTTGAGCGGTATGATACCTTTGCCATGCCTGTCTATCGTTCCCGGAGAACCGCAAGGCAGCCACAGCGAATTTATGATAATACCCGCAAAGCGGCTGTGAACGCGCGGTTACTGGATGGTGGAAACGGTTTTTCCGGAGCTTACGATGCCTATCCGTTTCCCATGCCTGCCAATGGCCTTGAGGCACTGTGGAATCACATTGTCCGGTATCGGGGGGAATATGTCATTCGGGAGGCTTCAGAAGTTGCCGTGCAACGTAATGGGGATTACACCCTGGTAACCTCCCGGCAGGAGGCTTTATTCAATTACAACCTTCCGGAAGGTTCAGAAAAAACGCTCGATAACGTTATTTTTTATTTTCTGTCGTTTACCAAGTCTCCGGCCAGGCTGGCAGGAGGGGCGGTGCTGGTGCATGAGACTCTGGACCAGATCAGGCAGCCCCGGATGGGCTGGGGATACAATGCTGGCCAGCGCCGGGTCAGAAGGGCTCCCAACCTGGCCTATGATACGCCCATAGCGGCGGCTGACGGGTTGCGGACTGCGGATGACACAGACTTGTACAATGGCGCCCCGGATCGGTACAGCTGGAAGCTGCTGGGGAAAAAAGAGATTTATATTCCCTATCACAATTACCGGCTGATCTCTCCGGAACTCAGTTATGATGACCTGCTGGGTGTCGGTCATATCAAACCGGAACATACCCGTTATGAGCTGCACAGGGTCTGGGTGGTTGAAGGTACGCTCAAGCCCGGCAAAAGGCATATCTACTCCAAACGGGTACTGTATCTGGATGAGGACAGCTGGGGGGCAGCTGTCGTGGATCAGTACGATGGACGGGGTGAGTTGTGGCGGGTCAGTATGGCATATCTGATCAACTGCTATGACCGGCCTACAGTCTGGACGGGACTGGACGTTTATCATGATCTCAGGGCCGGGCGCTATCACGTTCAGGGCCTAGCCAACGAGGCCCGGGAGTTTATTCAATTTGACCAGGCCATTCCCGGAGGAAATTATTTCAAGCCTTCCGCTTTGAGACGCCGTGGCAGGCGATGATGCATTCCGGGTGGAAAGATTTTTAAATAATAATCTATTGCCCCGCTACGCTAGGAGGGGCAATACTGTCTTTATACACGACATTAGACTCTGCTTCATGTTTCCCTAAGTGGCCCAATAGTTGTGATTTAAAGCAGTGCATGTGTTGAAATTAAAAATCGAGTTTTTAATCCGAAATCTCCTGGTTTTCTCTCAGTTTTAAATTACATTGAGTGAGTTGAATTTTAATTATCCCTCTTTTTTAGGTCGATGGTTTTGTTAAGGGGTTGAAGTAATGAACTTTTTTGTTCGTCTCCTTTGTTGTTGGTTGGTGTTTTTTATTTCTGAAAGTGGGTATGCAAGTTTTGATACTGATCCTGATGGAGAAATTTCCGGGTTTAACCGGATTGTTGTTTTTGGCGGAGCAAGTCATGACAATGGCAATATGTATAGGCTTTCTGCAGAGCTTCAGGGTTTTTTAAAGCCCGAAACAATTAGAAGAGCATACTCTTATAATATTCAGGATTGGTTACCTGGTTGGGTTGATGCATTGCCTGCATTTATAGTGACAGCGATTACTCATTATTGTTCATTTGGTGCAACATTTTCTCTTAAGTCAAAGATCGTTGATTCAGCTGTATTTTTCACGACTTCGTTGTGCAGTCGATATTTTAATGTTGGTGAAATGGTAACACATTTTGTTGAAAAGCCGGCTTCCGGATGGCTTTCGCGTTTATCGGTGGTTCAAGAAATGCCATTTATCCCCCCTGCTGCTATTTATGGAAAAGATGGACGATCAACCAATGGGCATGAAGTGGCTGTTGAAAAACTTGCTCTCCTGTTAGGGATTGATCCAGGAGAAAAAGAACATTTTGTTAATTATGCTTTCACTGGAAGCCATATTTCAAAAAGAGCGTCTAAGCAGCATAAAAGTGATTTGCTGTATCTTATGCCTCACATTTTGCCGGTTGATGGTAATTTATTTAACATGTTTCAAAGAATGATTGATGGGGATGGGGATAAGGATGAGGATGGTACTTTTGTCAATCTTTCTAATGTTGCTGATAAAATCTGGTTGGATTTTACCAGAAAAGGCATACCGCCCAGTTTGCCTGTTCAAGTGGATATGTATCTGGAAGATTATGCAGAGGCATCTGAAAAGGTAGATGATAGAAAGCCCAGTCTCTATATTCTGGGATACCAGGGTAATAACCTTGTAGACCATGATGATCAGCAAGAGAACCTGGGAGGGATCATTGCTGAGCAGATTGAGAAACTCTTTGATCAAGCAGGTGCAAGGCATTTCTTATTGTTGGAAAGTAATCTGCACCAGACACCCGCAGGAAGAAAGGTGAATGGGCTTGAGTTACGTGTAGAACAGTTTAATCGTAGTCTTGAAAAGTCGGTATCAGACCTGAAAAAGAGAAAAGGCAATAGAATGAAAATAACTTTCTATGGGGGCAAGGATTTCTTTGAACATATGCTTCCGGAAAGTATGGATAAAAATGAACCCTGTCTCAAGGTTTCGGTTGAGAGTGATGTTAGTATGGATAATTATCGGCGTATCATCATTCCTCAGAAAACGGCAGAACGAGTTAAATCGCTGGAAGAGAAAGTGCATGGTGTTGCATATGAAGTGATCAGTGATAGCTCTGTTCTCGCTCACCAGTACTATCTGTTAAGAAGAGGGGCTGAAGGAAAATTGTATCAATGCACCAGTGGGGGCAAATTTGCTTTTTATGATGACTTTTCTTTCTCGGATAGAGCCCAGGATTATCTGAGTTTACATGGCTGTATTCGTCTATCAGAAAATGGGTATCCAGTGACATGTCCAAAAGGACTATAGGCGGTTATATATTTTGATCGGGTGTCTTTAGAAGATTACTTGCGTTACGAATAGGTTGAATAGCGAGCAGATTATATAACAGGAATGTGTAGGGCTGATTAAAAATGTCTTTCTTCGGTTTGCTCTGTTTGTTTATAATCGTGGGCATTAAAAACAAGAATAGAAGACAAGGGGAGTCGTATGCCTCTATCCTCTGGTGTCACAGGAGGGGGTCACTCTGGCAGTGATCCGATCAGTATGGGCATTTCCAGAAAGCCTGGGCTGCGCAATATTTTCTTTAAGAGAATGAGGGCATTTCTGGTAGCCCTGTCTTGCCTCTCTCTGGCTGGAGCTCTGCAGGCTGCCGGCTTGCCGCTGGATCGTCCTGCGGTCAAATCCTCCAAGGCTGCTCACAGCCTGCTGCTGGATATTACCCGTGCTGACAGTGGCCAGAGGCTGGTCTCTGTCGGGGACCGGGGCCATATTGTGTTCTCCGATGACAATGGCAAAACCTGGCGTCAGGCCAGTGTTCCCACCATGCAGATGCTGACCGCCGTGGATTTTCCATCGGAAACGGTTGGCTATGCGGTTGGCCACGATGCCATTGTATTGAAATCCCGGGATGGGGGCGAAACCTGGAGCCAGGTTTTTGTGGACAGGGAGGCTGCCCTGCCGCTCCTGGACGTGTGGTTTGCCAATGAACGCCACGGTTATGCGGTAGGGGCTTATGGCTATATCATCGAAACCCTGGATGGTGGGAGCAGCTGGAAACCCGTTGACGGTCGCATCGCCAATGATGAGGAGTTTCATTACAACGCTATCCATGACGATGGTCGTGGCTATCTCTATCTGGCCGGGGAAGCCGGAATTCTGTTCCGTTCCATGGATCAGGGGAAAACCTGGAGCACTTTGAGCAGCCCTTATGAAGGCTCCTGGTTTGGCATCAACCGCAGCCGCGATGGTGGTATCCTGGTCCATGGCCTGAGAGGCAACATTTACAAAAGCTCAGACCAGGGTGAAACCTGGAAGCCCCTTGCTTCAGGCACGGACCAGACCTTATTTGGCTCCGCTCAGTTATCCGATGGGCGGACGGTACTGGTAGGGAATTCAGGCTCTATGCTGACCGGCGACAGTCGTCGCTGGACCCTGTCACACCGGTCTGACCGTAACGCCCTGAGTGCTCTGGCTCCCAGCAGTGATGGTAACCTGGTGGTGGTGGGCCAGGGAGGAGCCTACCGGATGACCCCGGATGGTAAGGCACTGGAATAAACCCGATAGCAAAGCTTCTGGAAGCTGTTTGACCGCTTTATGACAACGGAGCACTGAGGATGATGGAGAAAAAAACCGTATTTTCAGCGTTCAGTTGCACAGGACCTGTAAACTCATCCGCTGATGAGGGCATCGGTCACCATAAGAATAAGAATCTGGAATAGCCCGTTATGTCGTCTTTTAATCACTCTTCTTACCACAAGCGCAGTGAACCGGTGATGGAGCGGATGATTTTCAATAATCGCCTCCTGGTTTGCCTGTTTTTTCTGGTGGTATCGCTGTTTCTGACCTGGAAACTGTTGACCGGACTGAAGGTGGACGCCAGTTTTCAGAAAATGGTGCCCCTGGAGCACCCCTTTATCCAGAATATGCTTCGCCATATGAAAGAGGGAGGAAGTTCGGGTAACACAATCAGGATCGCGGTAGCGGCAAAAGAGGGAGACATTTTTTCTGCTGAGTACATGGAGCTGTTAAAGCAGATTAATGATGAGGTTTTCTATCTTCCTGGTGTTGACCGCGCCAATATGAAGTCGCTCTGGACGCCAACGGTTCGGTGGTTGGAAGTGACTGAAGAGGGGTTTTCCGGAGGGCCGGTGATTCCGGAGTACTACAACGGAAACCGGGAAAGTCTTGAGCAACTCAGGGATAATATTCTGAAGTCCGGACAGGTGGGGCAGGTTATCGCCAATGATTTCCGTTCCAGTATTGTCAGTGCGCCGTTGTTTGAGGTCAATCCGGAAACCGGCGATAACCTGGATTACCGGGAGCTGTCCGACCAGCTGGAGGAACTTCGCAGCAAGTATTCGGAAAAAGGCGTCGATGTTCACATTGTTGGGATAGCTAAAGTCTTTGGTGACCTGTTTGAGGGTGTCAAAGCCATTGTCTACTTCTTTATTATTGCCCTGGGTGTGACCAGCCTGCTGTTATTTCTTTATTCCCGTTGCCTGAAAAGTACCATTATACCCCTGCTTACTTCTGTGACGGCTGTAGTGTGGCAAATGGGGCTGCTGGCCTCTCTGGGTTACGGGCTTGACCTTTATTCGGTGCTGGTTCCTTTTCTGGTATTTGCCATTGGCGTCAGTCATGGTGTCCAGATCATTAACAGTATTGGTGTGGAAACGGCCCAGGGCGCTGATGCCGTAACCGCTGCACGCCGGACGTTCCGTACGTTGTATATTCCCGGTATGGTTGCCCTGGTTTCTGACGCCATAGGCTTCCTGACCTTGCTGGTGATTGATATCCAGGTCATTCAGGATCTGGCCATTACTGCCAGTGTCGGGGTGGCCACCATTATCCTCACTAACCTGGTGCTGTTGCCTGTGTTGATGTCATTCACCCGGGTCAGTGGGCGGGCGGTAGAGTATTCCCGGAAAAGCCAGAAAGAAGAAGCCCGGATCTGGAAGGTGGTGGCCAGGCTGGCCGGTCCCAAAGCAATGCCGGTATCTCTCTCCCTTGCCCTGCTGGCTTTTGGTGGTGGGTTATATATGGCCTCAGACCTCAAGATTGGCGATCTTGACCCCGGTGCTCCGGAGTTTCATCCGGACTCCCGCTACAACAGGGATAACCTGTTTATCAACAGTAATTACTCCACCAGTGCCGATCTGTTTATTACCTATGCTGAGACCTATCCGGAAGGTTGCACCACTTATCCGGTGATGAATGCTATCGACCGTTATATGTGGCATATGGAAAATGTACCCGGGGTTCAGTCTGCGCTCTCAATGGTTACCGTTTCCAAGCAGGTGATCAAGGGTTTGAATGAAGGGAATATGAAGTGGCAGACTCTGTCGCGTAATCCCTATGTCTTGAACAGTTCCGTGGCCAGTGCCGCTGGACTGTTCAGCTCGGATTGTTCCAGTGCACCGGTGATTCTTTTCCTGGATGACCACAAGGCTGAGACCCTCCAGAGGGTGGTTAACGCGACCCGTGATTTTGCTGCGGTGAATAACAGCGAGGATGTGAAGTTTGTTATGGCCAGTGGTAATTCCGGTGTGGAAGCGGCCACCAATGAAGTAATTGAGCAGGCTCAGAACAAGATGCTGTTCTGGGTGTATACGGTAGTGAGCATTCTGTGTCTGCTGACATTCCGGTCCATAAAGGCGGTGCTTTGTATCATCATTCCTCTCGGGTTGACTTCCGTGCTTTGTCAGGCACTGATGGCTTACCTGGGAATAGGGGTGAAAGTGGCGACTCTGCCGGTGATTGCCCTGGGCGTGGGAATCGGCGTGGACTATGGCATTTATATCTACAGCCGCATGGAAAGTTTCCTGAAGCAGGGGATGTCCCTGGAAGAAGCGTACTACTCAACCCTTAAAATCACCGGTAAAGCCGTTACCTTTACCGGTGTAACCCTGGCCATTGGTGTGGGTACCTGGATCTTCTCACCTCTGAAATTCCAGGCGGACATGGGGATTTTGCTGACCTTTATGTTCATCTGGAATATGATCGGTGCGATCTGGCTGTTGCCGGCACTGGCACGGCTGCTGCTGGGCCGTGAAGCTTCCGGCCGGGATCTCAACAGTGGGGCCCCGGCTCCGTCCGTATAATGACGCCTGCCGGTTGTTCATGGTATAAATACTTATTCACTTGAAAGTCGGCGGTCGCCGACTTTCTCTATTGAACTCACTGGCTCTTGTGCTTTCGGAGAATATTGCATGGATGCAGTCGCCTGTTCAGACGACACTCTCTCATCAGACTCGTCAGAAATGCCTGTTGCAACGTTGATCTATGTTCATGACCCCATGTGCAGCTGGTGCTGGGGATTTTCTCCCACCTGGTATGAGATTCGGGAAACGCTTCAGCGCCGCTACCCCTCTGACCGACTCTCTTTTCAGTATGTTGCCGGTGGGCTGGCGCCGGACTCCACGGTTCCCATGTCCAGTGAGATGGTGGATAGCATCAGTGGTATCTGGAAAACCATTGAGCAGAAACTGGGTACCCGGTTTAACCATGATTTCTGGAAACGGAATACACCCCGCCGTTCTACCTATCCAGCCTGTCGGGCTGTCATTACCGCGAGGGAACTGGGGGGAGAGGCCAAAGAAATCGCCATGATCGGTGCTATCCAGCAGGCTTATTACCTCAAGGCGGAAAACCCTTCCAACCTGGCAACCTTGGTGGACTGTGCCAGCCGAATCGGGCTGGATAAACACCGTTTCGAGCTGATGGTTCAGTCTCCTGAGTGCGACGCCCTGCTTCAGCATGAGATCGGGTTTTCACGACAGCTGTTCAGTGAAGTGGGAGGCAGGGGCTTTCCAAGCCTGTTTCTGGAAGTGGACGGGCAATACCAGGAGGTGCCTTTCAGTTATACGGAAGCTTCGGTGACGGTTGATTTTCTCATTGATCTATTGAGTTAATCAGGGTGCACCAAGAATGTCCAGCTGAGTGTTTAGGGCCATTCAAGGGGCTTAATCCAGGTCATCAAGTTCTGAGTCACTATTCAGTTTTTCAAGGCACTCGTTCAAGCGTTCACAGGTTTTTTCAGGGCTTAAGCGTCGTGAAGGGTTTTGATCCAGTAAGGTGATAATAACATTGAGCAGGCCACTGTCATCATTTTCAAAAACCGGGAAGTGACGTTCAATATATTCTTTTTTTGACCCTCTACTTCGGCGTGAAAACCATAAGGTTCTGGTAAGGGATTCTTCTTTTTTTTCAGGAGGGCTATTGTGTACCCCTTCAGAACTTAAACAATCCAACGGACAGTCAGTGGCCAACTCAAAAAGAAGCGAGCCCAAACTCCACATGTCGGCCGCTTTGCCATGAGATGATCTCGTATAGAGTTCCGGCGCTACATAACAGGGCGTGCCACAACTGGTCATCGTTTTTTGTTCCTCGTCAAGCAACTTGCTTAAGCCAAAGTCAATCAGTTTTGGGGTCATGGTTTGATCGATTACAATGTTTTCTGATTTGATGTCACGGTGAATTATGTTCATTGAATGGAGGTGGCCGATGGCACTGGCCATGGGTATACCCAGCTTTATGGCAGTACAAACCCCAGTGGGATAATATTCTTTGATCTTCATCGCCAGGGCATTTCCATCTTCGGCTTTTTTGGTGACATTAAAAATATCCATACCATTGACGAATTCACTGACCACGGCATCCATTTGATAAAGGTGCCTCTGGTCGACAGGGATATCATCAGGTGAGCTTATGGCTAAAAAATCACCCTCTTGTTTGTGGGATACAACCAGATAGTGCAGCTTTGCTATGTTAGGGTGATCAATATTCAATAACCCGATTACTTCACCTTTGTATAAGCTGAGCCACTCGGGCTGTTCATAATTTTCAATTATTTTTACGGCATAGACCTCACCTTTTTCATCAATCCATCGGTTGACATTGCCCAATGTGCCTTTCTCAATTGCACCCTCAGGCACAGGATGGAGCTGAAGGCACTGTGTAATAGCTTGTTCGATCTGTGACTGACTTTTTGGAGCAACCGGAATATCCAAGGCCAGCTTGAGCTTTTGTTTTTGTGAATCCAAAGATGCAGGCGGTTTGCTCTGGGGGGGCTCTGCTGTTTCCACTGAGGGAGCATTTAGAGTGGATGGAGTTTCAGAAATGGCTTGCTCTCTGAATGGGGCTGGTTCTGATACTGGCTCCACTTCAGGCTCCGGAGCGGGCTTGATGGTAAAATAATCAAGGGTTTTCCCCAGTCCCCAACCGGCAGCTGACCCCGTTATTCCTCCAGCAATGGTTGACTTAACAGAGCCCTTGCAGGCGCCAACCAGGATGCCACAGAAAGTACCTGCCAGCGTGGTTACGGTCACTGTGTCATAGCCAGATGGCTTTCCTTCTGGTCTTGGCGTAGAAGGGGGTGATGCAGATACTCCTGTTGTGGCTGGCATAATCAAGCGGTCTCCGGTTAAAAATGGGTTTGGGCATTGAAAGCCCCGGACTGAAATAAAGTAATGAACCGAATGTCTGCTTTGACCAACAGGCCGGTTAGTAGGGGTGACATTATTAACCGTGTGGCTTAAGTGTTGGTTTTTTCCCCGGATTCCATAATAATACTGTATAAATAATCAGTTTTAATGCCCTGTATCTGTCCCCTGATGAAACCTTGGGCATACTGATCCGGAGAACTTTCGACGTTTATGGAAACCATCCATCATGCGATTGATCATCGCTGAGAAACCCAGCCTGGGGCGGGCCATTGCCGATGTGCTGAAAAAGCCGCTGAAAAAGCACGAGGGCTATATTGAGGCGGCTTCGGGCGATGTGGTGACCTGGTGCATAGGCCACCTCCTGGAGCAAGAGGAGCCCGATGCCTATGACCCGGCTTATAAAAAGTGGCAACTGGACCATCTGCCTATTCTTCCTCAACAGTGGCTGCTTCGACCCCGTAAAGGGGGGCGGGCTCAGCTGGGTGTTATCCGTAAACTGCTCAAGCGGGCGGATATCATTGTTCATGCCGGTGACCCGGACCGGGAAGGGCAGTTGCTGGTGGATGAGGTGCTGGATTACCTGAAGTTGTCCGCCACCCGTCGCAGGGAGGTAAGGCGGCTGCTGGTGAATGACCTTAATCCGGCTGCGGTTCGCCAGTCCCTGGAACGCCTTCGTTCCAATCAGGAATTTGTCCCTCTGGCAGTATCGGCCCTGGCCCGCTCAAGAGCCGACTGGTTGTACGGAATTAACCTGACCCGTGCCTGTACGTTGCTGGGGAGGAAAGTGGGGCATAATGGTCTGCTCTCTGTGGGACGGGTGCAAACCCCGATTCTTGGGCTGGTGGCCCGGCGGGATGAAGACATAGAGCACTTTCAGCCCAAGCCCTATTTTGAAGTGTTTGCGGTGCTGTTCACCGATCAGGGGGAGTGTTTCCGGGCCAAATGGCAGCCCAGCGAGGCTTGTCAGCCCTGGATGGACGACGAAGGTCGGGTGCTTGACCACCGCCTTGCCCAGAATGTCGTGGACCGCATTACCGGAAAGACCGGCCAGGTGATCCGTGTTGACGATAAAAAGGGCAGGGAGCCACCGCCTCTGCCCTATTCACTGTCGGTATTGCAGATTGATGCCGCCCGGCAGTTGCGACTGGATGCCAGTAAAGTGCTGGACAGCTGTCAGCGTCTTTACGAGCGGAAATTGATTACCTACCCCCGTTCCGATTGCCGTTATCTGCCGGAAGAGCACTTTGGCCAGGCGCCGGAAATACTGGCGACGATCCGGAATAACTGTTTCTCCCTGGCAAAGGCGGTGGATCAGGCGTTGCCAGAGCGCCGGAGCAAAGCCTGGAATGATGGCAAGGTAGGCGCTCACCATGCCATTATTCCCACGGCCTGTAGAGCTGACCTTGACCGGCTCGCGGACATCGATCGGAAGGTGTATGAGCTGATTGCCAGGCAATACCTTGTTCAGTTTTATCCCGATCACACCTTTCGCAAGCGCACAGTGGAGGTGGAGATTGAAAAAGGAGTGTTCAGGGCCAGTACCCGTCAGGCTGTGGAGGAAGGCTGGAAGGCCGTTATCCATCAGAAAAAAGAGAAGCCTTCCGGTCAGGAAGAGGAAACCGGCTTTCTGCCGGAACTGAAAAAAGGGGATGAGCTGGAGTGTCGCGAGGCCGAGTTGAAAGACAAGCAGACCCAGCCCCCGAAACCCTTTACCGATGCCACCCTGTTATCCGCCATGACCGGCATAGCCCGGTTTGTTAAAGACCCGGAGATACGCAAGGTGTTGCGCGAGACCGATGGCCTCGGCACCGAGGCGACCCGGGCCGGCATTATCGAGCTGTTATTTACCCGGAAGTTTCTGGCTCGCAAGGGACGCTCTATTCATGCCACGGCGACGGGGCGGGCCCTGATTCGTGCGCTGCCGGAAAAAGTCGGCACTCCGGATATGACGGCCCGGTGGGAATCTTCCCTGAATGACATTGTGGAAAAGAAGGGGAGTTATGCCGGTTTTATGGGAGGACTGGATCAGGAACTCCGGCAGCTTCTCAATCAGGCCATGACCGACGGGTTACCGGCGGTTGCCGGTCTGCCCTCAGCGGAGAGGGCCGGAACACGCCGGAGGCCGAAAAAAACGGCCCGGAAAAAAAGACGGGCCTCCCCGTAAGCGGGTGGCTCTATGACCCTGGGTGGCTTTTCCCCGTTAAATCCATTCCATAAGGCGGTCCTTTTCTAAGCTGCCTGTGCGGCGGTGAACCAAGACAAGGGTTGCCCCGCTACTGCTTTGCATTTCTAAGCTGCCTGTGCGGCGGTGAACCGTAACAGTAGACTGTCTTGTGCCAGCTTCATTTCTAAGCTGCCTGTGCGGCAGTGAACACAAACACGCAGGTGACAATAATCTTTGCAATTTTCTAAGCTGCCTGTGCGGCAGTGAACTGGCCGCTTTGAGCAACAACCCAAATCTCCGTTTTCTAAGCTGCCTGTGCGGCAGTGAACTGCAGGCCTCACGCCATGCACTGCCTGTTTCATTTCTAAGCTGCCTGTGCGGCAGTGAACCTGACCGTCATCAACACGGGGTCGGGGGAATTTTTCTAAGCTGCCTGTGCGGCAGTGAACTTAGCAGAGGAAGCCGAACGGGACGGGGAAATTTTCTAAGCTGCCTGTGCGGCAGTGAACTGATGTTCAGCACAAAAACAGACCAGCCGCGATTTCTAAGCTGCCTGTGCGGCAGTGAACGAAATGGGTACCGTTCGACTTTTGCTGTTTTTTTTCTAAGCTGCCTGTGCGGCAGTGAACGTCACACTGGTTCCCCTGGTCAGCTGGGTACATTTCTAAGCTGCCTGTGCGGCAGTGAACGGCTGCTCTTGGAAGGACGTCGTCAAGATCTTTTTCTAAGCTGCCTGTGCGGCAGTGAACGGAAAATCTGGACGATGAAATAGCAACGTTCTTTTCTAAGCTGCCTGTGCGGCAGTGAACCAACAACAAGGTGAACCTTGAATGGTTCTGTCTTTCTAAGCTGCCTGTGCGGCGGTGAACGGCCGGGAAACGGGCGAACGCATATACAGGATTTTCTAAGCTGCCTGTGCGGCGGTGAACCTCATTACCCGGATTGAAAAAACAGAGTTGGTTTTCTAAGCTGCCTGTGCGGCAGTGAACTCTATGTTTTTATCTATAGCCTTTCTCGTTTTTTTCTAAGCTGCCTGTGCGGCAGTGAACATAATTTCCATCTCAACACCTTATTAATTTCGTTTCTAAGCTGCCTGTGCGGCAGTGAACGGCTTCTTTGCGAAAAAACTCGCATTCTTTCATTTCTAAGCTGCCTGTGCGGCAGTGAACCCGATAACCAGCTTGGCTTTACCTTGACCAGTTTTCTAAGCTGCCTGTGCGGCAGTGAACTATAACTTTCAGTGTCGTTCTCATCTTCAGGTTTTCTAAGCTGCCTGTGCGGCAGTGAACTTTTATCTCCATTTTTTGCATAATAACTGCCTTTTCTAAGCTGCCTGTGCGGCAGTGAACCGGTAGAATCGCCAGAATTGTTTTGTTCAGTTTTTCTAAGCTGCCTGTGCGGCAGTGAACAAAAAAAGCCGGGATAACCCCGGCTGGACTTTTTTCTAAGCTGCCTGTGCGGCAGTGAACAATGACAACCTGAAGCAGTCACTGGCCTTTGTTTTCTAAGCTGCCTGTGCGGCAGTGAACCCGGTATTCAGCCACCGTCCGCCATGATTTCATTTCTAAGCTGCCTGTGCGGCAGTGAACGCCGAACCGTTCCACGGGTTTCTTCGGTGATGTTTCTAAGCTGCCTGTGCGGCAGTGAACGCAGTCGCCCCACCGTAGACAGATGGCTTAACTTTCTAAGCTGCCTGTGCGGCAGTGAACTGAAGAGTAACAGGCTACCCCCCAGATATGACGCTATCTACCGAAAAACAATGGCCATCAACCAATGTTTTTCGGTGTTCTGTTAACGCATTGATTTTATTTGTATTTTTAAAGAGCGAGAAAAAAGGGTTAAAAATGGGGGAGCCAGGCTTTCCTTGCTAAACCGTAGCATGAAAAGAGCGGGTCACCGTCGTCTGGCTTTTCAGCCAGACGCTGCATAATATACAGCCGAAAACGCGCTTGCCTGCTTTGGCTATTTGTCCAGATAAAAGGTGCACGGATATATTCTGGCTGAAAACCCGTTCGTTCCTCCATGGCCTGCTCAAAGCTGATGTTATGCCGCTTTACCGCACGCCGGGCCAGGCGTTCCTGACTGGTTTTGGTATCAGGACGATAAAAACAGACATAACCGGCAATGTTGTCCGGCACCTGCCTGACTGAAGTAATATGAACGTAGTCCGCCAGCCTGTTGAGCCAACGTGCCATATCAAGCTGTTCCAGCAGTGCTTTATTGCCTGCAAATATCCTCAGCTTCCGCCCCAGCCGGTTTTTATCCCCATTAAACTCTGGAAAAGTAAGCCCAAAAAGCGATCGTCCCTCCGAATTCTTATTCTCCACCAAGGCAATATGCACCTGTTGAAACACTTTCTCCCAAAGGAAGTGATGACCAATATCGTCACCAGGCAACAGGGTGATTTCAAGATAGGCCTCCATCATCACTCCTATTTATCACTTTCGCCAAACACGCCACCACGTACCAGAACGGCCATCACATAGTGTTCATCTTCCAGGCGTTCCAGCTTTTCTCCCCTGGCCCAGCGGTCAAAGAAGGTATAAAAATCCTGTTTGGCTTTTGGGGTACGATAAGCTTTGCCCAGATTGGTGACGGCGCCATAGGGTTCAATGGCAATGGGGCCTGCTGACTCTTCAGGGTCAGTAAAATCCGGGTACCAGGTATCAATGGTGCGCAGGGCATTACCCAGTTTCTGGGAGTGCATGGCGGCTATCTCATTAACGGCATATAAAATTTTACTTTTCTCGCCTTTGCCTTTATCCAGCACTAACTCTTCACTGGGGTAGACCTCCTGAGCCCTGCCCACTTTGGCAAAGCAGGTAATATCCAGCATAAGGAAATCATCATCACTGGCCAGGGCAAGAGCGATACGATTGGCCAGGGCATTGACCTCACAGTTGTCCGCATCCATATCCCGCACAGAAAATTCCCGTGCATCAAAACGCCATTGCTGCTCAGCATCACGGTTCAATACCTTGACATGCACTTCGATGGCTTCCGCCCCAACCCGGTTGCGCCAGAGAAAGCGTCCGTTGGCGATATTCAGTGCATAGCGTCGGGCCAGTTCACGAAACTTTTCCCGTTCCAGATACTCTCTGGCAGCGGTTACATAAGTCTGTTTAAAAGCCGCATTGTTGCAGGCTGAGGGGTGGGTAATGCCACCGAGCACTTTTAAGGTAAAGTGCAATTTCAAGGTATCCTGGTCCGGCTCCAGCATACAGGCATCAACCCGTTGCAAGTTGGCTTTTTCCACTTCTGCATTCAGCTTGGCCGGATCACCCTTTACCGCAGCCTTTAACCGGTTGGAGATGGTGCCACGCACGGACTTTTCTTTGAGTTTTAATGGGCTGGTATCGGCGCGGTTATCCCACTGAGTGCCATACATATAACCATCGGAAGGCACCAGTTTTTTTTCAAATGCCAGTACGGAGGCAATGGATTCTTTTTTGGCCATTTGGGTTTCCCTCTCTTAAACGTTGTTATAAACCTGCAAATTCATCGTATGTTTCAGCAGCAACCACATCGGATTGATGGCACAGGTAAAGCTGGCCAGGCTCATCATAGTGATAACGCCACAACAGGGTTTCGACAGTTTTAAAGTGATAAGCCATTTTAAATTCACCCAGGGTCACCAGGCTCTCGGCAAACCGGTGCGGGGTATCAGGGTCTCGCTGGTTTCTGGCTGCACCAAGGTCGCTGATTCCGTGGAAGCCAGTGGCGATCGGAACAATCCATCCTGCCGGTTTATCCTGAAAGGTTTTCCGGTAGCTCCGCCAACTGACCTCGCCCTGGTCATTTTTTTCTGAGATATGGTGTACGGCCAGATAATCCAGCAGGGCATCCATGGCATCCTGCCCTTTTTCCATTGCCTCAACCATGAGTTCCCGACGTTCTATCAGCACATAGCCAGGCATCAGTTGCCGGGTCAAGCGGGCCATATCTTTTTCGTTATTCTCTTCAACCCGAACCACCCGGGGGGGTTGAAAAGTCTCAATATCGCCCCCGGCTATTTTCATCCGGCTTTGCAGGAGGTGTGTCGTATGTTGTAAAACCTCGTCCTGTATTTCCGAGTCAAACCCCGACATTTCTATTAACAGCGTTACGTCAAGATGACAGCGGGCTTCCTCAATAAAGGCCGGGCGTGCACCGGTTTTATCCAGAGGGTTACCTGTACTGATAATGGAGGCGACAAAGTCATTGGCTCCCCGGTAGGTTTGCAGATCGATATGGTGGCTGACCACGCCAGTGGCATCAAAAGAAACAGCAAGCCCTTTATGATTCAATTGCCTCTGCAGGGCATGGGTTGCCCCAAGCCAGGCAGACATGGCAGGAAAGCCAATCGTGAAAGGGCTGGACAGGGCGTTGGCGTTATGAATAGGAGTTACCCACGAATTGTGGACACCCCGCTAAGTTAGATTACAGTCTAACTGGGAGGTGTATCATGAGCCAATATAGAAACCCTGCTTATACCGAAGAGTTCCGAAAAGAAGCTGTTCGTCTGGCAGGCTTACCAGACCACAAAGCTTCTGCTGTTGCTGAACAGCTCGGTATCAGCGTACAGCAGATCTACAATTGG